>WLEB01000045.1 GCA_009704505.1 Actinomycetota bacterium
ACCTCTGCACCAGCAGGCGATGCAACAACAGCAACAACACCGGAGGCATAAATTGGCAGCCTATACAGCTGAAGATGTAAAGAAGCTTCGCGAAGCAACTGCAGCAGGAATGCTCGATTGCAAGAAAGCACTCGATGAAGCCGAAGGTGATTACAACAAGGCTCTCGACATTATTCGAGTTAAGGGACTCAAGGGCGTTACAAAGCGCGAAGGTCGTTTAACTTCAAATGGCGCAGTCGTTGCAAAAGTAGAAGGAAACCTTGGCGTAATGCTGGAGCTCAACTGCGAAACAGATTTCGTAGCAAAGGGTGAGCGCTTTATCGCATTGGCCGATGAGCTACTTGCGCATCTACAGAATGCACAATCAGATTCAACGGAAGCCTTCCTTGCTTCGACAATGGGCAACGGTAAGACTGTTCAATCTGTTGTAGATGAGGCAAATGCAACATTAGGTGAAAAAATTGAAGTACGCCGCATTGCAGTGATAAAAAATTCTCCAGTTGGAATCTATTTACACCGCACTAGTCCAGATCTTCCACCACAGGTTGGTGTTTTGGTCGAGCTAGTAAAAGATGCAGCCGATGTTGGAAAAGACATCGCACAACACATCGCAGCATTTGCTCCGCAGTTTGTTAACCGCGAGCAAGTACCAGCAGATTTGATCGAAAACGAGCGTCGTATCGCAGAAGAAACCGCACGTGAAGAGGGCAAGCCTGAGGCTGCTCTTTCCAAGATCATCGAAGGTCGTGTGGCAGGTTTTGTTAAGGATGTCTCCTTAATTGAACAAGCTTTCGCAAAGGATGCAAAGAAGACCGTTAAGCAAATCCTCGATGAGGCCGGAACTGCCGTCAAGGCTTTCCATCGCTTCCGCGTGGGTCAATAAGGTTTGGGTCTAATCACTTAGACTTACAACCACAGCCAGTAATTGAAAGTTAAGGAGCACTCATGCCCGGTACAAGAGGAACGTATCGCAGAGTGCTCCTTAAACTTTCTGGTGAAGTTTTTGGTGGAGAAAAAGGCATTGGTGTTGATCCCGATGTTGTTCAGGACATTGCAAAACAAATCGCCGAAGTAGCGCGTACCGGTGTGCAAGTTGCCATTGTTGTCGGTGGTGGTAACTACTTCCGTGGAGCTGAGCTATCTCAGCGCGGAATGGATCGCTCTCGCGCTGACTACATGGGAATGCTCGGAACAGTAATGAACTGTCTTGCATTACAGGATTTCTTGGAAAAAGAGGGCGTTGCAACTCGCGTTCAAACTGCAATCACAATGGGGCAAGTTGCCGAACCATACATTCCACTTCGAGCAATCAGACATTTAGAAAAAGGTCGCGTTGTAATTTTTGGCGCAGGTGCAGGAATGCCGTTCTTTACAACTGATACAGTTTCGGCTCAACGAGCATTAGAAATTGGCGCTGAGGCTCTATTGCTGGCAAAAAGTGGTGTCGATGGTGTCTACAGCGCAGATCCAAAGAAGGATCCTAAGGCGACAAAATTTGAATCGATCTCTTACGATGAAGTTTTGTCTAAATCTTTAGCCGTTGCAGATGCAGCAGCCTTTGCGCTGTGCCGCGAGAACAAACTACCTATCGTCATCTTTGATTTGATGAAAAATGGCAATATCGGCCGTGCGGTGCGCGGTGAAACTATAGGTACTCTGGTCGCATAAGCGGTTCAGAATTAGAGGAGCAAAGACAATGGCAGATGTAGCAAGTGCGCTGGCAGATGCACAGACAAAAATGAACAAAGCGGTTGAAGTTGCAAAAGATGATTTTGCATCAATCCGAACTGGTCGCGCACATCCATCCCTATTTAATAAAGTAATGGTCGACTACTACGGTACGTATACAGCCTTGTCTCAACTAGCTTCGATTCAAGTTCCAGAGGCACGCATGGCGATAATTGCCCCCTTTGATAAAGGCGCAATGGCTGCAATCGAAAACGCTATCCGTGGTTCCGACCTTGGTGTGAATCCTGGCAACGATGGCGTAGTTATCCGAGTTAATTTTCCGCAACTAACTGAAGAGCGCCGCAAGGAGTTCATCAAGGTTGTTAAAACGAAGGCAGAAGATGCCAAGATTTCAATGCGAAATATTCGCCGTACAGCCAAAGAAGCTATGGAGAAGTTAGAAAAAGACGGTGACATTGGTAAAGATGATTTAGCACGCGGTGAGAAAGAGTTAGAAAAAGTCACATCTGATCACGTTGCAAAGATAGATGAGATGCTCAAGCACAAGGA
Organism: Actinomycetota bacterium; assembly: GCA_009704505.1. Taxonomy (GTDB): domain Bacteria; phylum Actinomycetota; class Actinomycetes; order Nanopelagicales; family Nanopelagicaceae; genus Planktophila. The sequence continues at coordinate 2,239 of WLEB01000045.1, forward strand.
GGTTGAACTCCTCGAAGTTTAAGGAGTTTGTGCTCATGTCAGATCTTCATGCAATAAACGAGGCAATCAACAAAAAGGCTGGGCGAAAACTACTGCCTTCTATTGCCGTTGGTCTTTCTCTTATTGCTTTGGTCTGGTTTGCACTTTCATATGAGCGTGTTGTTTTCGCAGGAGTTGTAGCAGTTGCAGTCGTTTTAGGTGCACGCGAAATTACACGTGCATTTGCCGCTCGAGCAATAACTGTCTCATTTAATGGATTAGTTCTCGCCTCTATTGCATTGTCTTACGCCGCATGGAACGGTGGATCCGGTGGACTTGCAGTAGCAACTGCAATTGCATTGCCCTTACTTCTTATTCGCGCCTTACTTCAAGGACCAGAGGGTTTTGTTGCAAAAGCTACTGCAACCGTTTTCGCACTTCTTTATCTTCCATTTTTAGCAGGTTTCTTAATCTTGCTTGCTCGACCAGATAATGGTTTTCAACAAGTAATGACATTTATGGTTCTTGTGGGTTGCAACGATACTTTTGGATACATTGTTGGAGTCCTTTTTGGTAAACATCCACTTGTACCGAAGATATCACCGAAGAAAACCTGGGAAGGTTTAATTGGGTCAGTAATCTTCACAGTTGCCGGTGGGTCATTAGCTTTTTACTACATCTTGGATATGCAGTGGTGGTTAGGAATAATCGTTGGCCTAATGATTGTTTTTACGGCAACCTGCGGTGACTTGATTGAAAGTGCGATGAAGCGTGATCTAAGCCTTAAAGACATGGGGACATTGCTACCTGGTCATGGGGGAATGCTAGATCGACTTGATTCAGTAGTTTTATCGGCTCCTGCAATGTGGCTGGCACTTGAGCTAGTCAGAGATTTTCTATGAGTAGCAAAGTTCCAGAGATTAACCTTGTTTTTGATGAGCCAGTTCAGCGCAAAAAAGCTCCAAAACATCTAGCTGATTTTGCACCAAGTGAGCGAAAAGCATTCGCCGAAGAGCTAGGTTTTCCTGGATATCGCGCCAGCCAAGTTGCCACACATTATTTTTCACATCTATCTAATGAGCCACAGCAGTGGAGTGATATTCCCGCAGAATCACGTCATAGTATTTCCGATGCTCTTACACCTCAACTCATTGAACTAGTTACATCACGTACTACCGATAGCGGAATGACTAGAAAAGATCTATGGAAACTCCACGATGGTGTTTTAGTAGAGAGTGTTTTGATGCGCTATAGCGATCGCGTCACGGTCTGCATCTCATCTCAAGCAGGATGTGGAATGAACTGCCCATTTTGTGCAACGGGTCAGGCTGGTTTAACACGTAATTTATCGGCAGGAGAAATCACAGAGCAGATTGTTGCCGCCGCGCGAGCATGTGCAAATGGTGAACTTCCTGGCGGACCAACTAGGTTGTCCAATATCGTCTTTATGGGAATGGGTGAACCACTAGCAAATTACAACGCAGTGATACGAACTGTGCGAAATATTACCGATCCCAATCCTGATGGTTTAGGAATTAGCGCACGATCTGTCACAGTTTCAACTGTTGGTCTTGTAAATGGAATAGAAAAACTGACCGAAGAAGGAGTTTCAGTCACATTGGCTGTTTCATTACACACACCAGATGATGAACTTCGTGACACGTTGGTACCAATTAACAATCGATTCAACATTCGTGAAGTTTTGGCTGCGGCAGATCTATATGAAAAGAAAACAGGTCGCCGCTACTCCATTGAATATGCCCTAATTCGAGACATCAATGACCAATCCTGGCGCGCCGATCTTTTAGGTCGTCTGCTAAAAAATAGAAATGCCCACGTTAATTTGATTCCACTCAATCCCACACCAGGTTCAAAGTGGACAGCATCTCGCCGTGAAGATGAGGCCGAGTTTGTTCGCATTCTTGAAAGCTACGGTGTGCCTGTGACGGTCCGAGATACCAGAGGCCGTGAGATTGATGGTGCCTGTGGCCAGTTAGCCGCTGCCGAAAAGGGCGCCTCTACTAATTGATTCCGCAGATTTATTTCTCAGCAACTTTCACCATGACCGTGGTCGGTAATTCCAGAAGCAAACACGTCTAGTGAGATAGGTCCCGAATTGCTAGGCTCGCCCCATGAAAAAGCTCAATAACTTCATTAATGGTAAATCTGTAGAGTCAAAATCTGGAGAGTCGACAACTCTGATTAATCCTGCAACAGGTGCGGCTTTTGCTACAGCCCCTAAGTCAAATGCAGCAGATGTAGATGCAGCATTTAAAGCAGCCGATGATGCTTTTGCCCATTGGCGTGATTCCACACCTTCTACTCGCCAACGTGCATTACTAAAGATTGCAGATGCTATCGAAGATCGCGCAGAAGAGATCATCGCAATTGAAGTTGAAAACACGGGCAAACCAATTTCTCTGACAACAACTGAAGAAGTTCCACCAATGGTGGACCAGATTCGTTTTTTTGCAGGGGCAGCAAGAAATCTTGAAGGTAAATCAGCTGGTGAGTACATGCCAGGCATGACTTCTATGATTCGCCGCGAGCCAGTTGGAGTTATTGGTCAGGTCACTCCTTGGAACTATCCAATGATGATGGCTGTGTGGAAATGGGCACCAGCAATTGCCGCGGGAAACACAGTTGTCTTAAAACCAAGTGATACAACACCTGCCTCAACTGTTTGGATGGCTAATTTAATGTCAGAGTTTTTGCCAGCAGGAGTCTTTAATGTTATTTGTGGAGAGCGCGAAACCGGCGCAGCCCTTGTAAATCACAAACGCCCTGACATGGTTTCAATTACTGGCTCTGTTGGTGCTGGAATACAAGTTGCAGAATCTGCAGCAAAACAGGTAAAGCGTGTACACCTTGAATTAGGTGGAAAAGCACCTGTAGTTGTCTTTGCCGATGCAGATTTAGCAGCAGCAGCTGAGGCAATTGCAGTTGCCGGTTATTTCAACTCAGGCCAAGACTGCACTGCAGCAACAAGAGTCATTGTTCAAGAATCGGTCTATGACGAGTTTGTTCATCTATTAACCGAGCAGGCAAAGGCTGTAGTAATTGGTGCACCATCTGATACCGATGTATTTCTTGGACCAGTAAATAACGCCAATCAATTAGCAAGAGTCAGCGATCTTGTATCTAGAACCCCATCACATGCAAAGATCATGACAGGGGGTTCGGCAATTGATCGCCCTGGCTACTTCTTCCCGGCCACAGTTATTGCCGACCTGCGCCAAGATGACGAACTTATTCAGAAGGAGATTTTTGGTCCTGTCATAACAGTTCAGAAATTTACCGATGAGACCCAGGCAGTTGCGATGGCCAATGGCGTGGATTACGGCCTTGCCTCTAGTGTTTGGACAACCAATCACGGTGTCGCCATGAGAATGGCCAAGGCCTTTGACTTTGGATGTGTCTGGATTAACACCCACATTCCAATCGTTGCCGAAATGCCACATGGTGGCTTCAAACGCTCGGGATATGGCAAGGATCTCTCAGCCTATGGATTTGAAGATTACACGCGAATTAAGCATGTAATGAGTAATCTTGGGGCGTAGTATTTGCCCCGATTCACCGACGACCACCCAACCACTACCCACAGAAAGTTCGAGGCTTGATAACTCGACCACTTGCTTGTGCTTAACCCTTAAGGAGTAAATCAGTATGTCAAAAGAAAGTTCACTCTCACCAGAAGCTAAATCAGTTTTAGGTGC
>WLEB01000046.1 GCA_009704505.1 Actinomycetota bacterium
CTGCATTCAAGCGTTTCCGGCGCCTGCATGCCTCGGGTGGTTAGCTCAGTTGGTAGAGCAGGTGACTCTTAATCACCGGGTCGGGGGTTCGAGTCCCTCACCACCCACTTACGAAAGTAAGCCCGAGATATTCCATGCACTTTCCTTCACACATTCAATAGCGCTAGTCAGGGCTTGTTGAGTCATAATTGTTTGGTGGGAAATCGAGTATGCGTCATTGGCGCCGGGCCGAGTGGAATAACTGCAGCTAAGAACTGCATTGAGAATGGTCTTGATGTAATTGTCTTTGAGAAAAATGACAAAGTAGGCGGAAATTGGGTCTTCAACTCCAAAACCGGTCATTCAAGCGTTTATGAAAATACCTTCCTAATAAGTTCAAAAATTTGGTCAGAGTTTGAAGACTTTCCAATGCCAAGTTCATTTCCAGATTACCCAAGCCACGTTCAACTCCAGAATTACTTTGAATCATACGCTCGTAATTTTGGCGTATTGGAAAAAGTTAAATTCGATCACACAGTGATAGGTGCCAAACCTGTAGGTGAAAAGGGTTGGTCCATAACTTTCATCGATAACACCGGAACTGAAAAAATAGAAGTTTTCGACTATGTAATGGTTTCAAATGGTCATCACAATGTTCCTAAATATCCAACATATCCCGGAAACTATTCTGGCAAATTCCTGCATTCTCATGATTTTAAAGGCGTTGATGAAAGCTGGCGCGACAAGCAAGTACTAGTAATAGGCGCTGGTAATTCAGCATGCGATATTTCCGTTGAAGCCTCACGTATGACAAAGACTGTGCATATGTCGATGAGAAGTCCGCAATGGTTCTTTCCTAAGTTCATTTTTGGACAACCTGGAGATGTATTTGCCGCCAGAAGCAAGTGGCTTCCTCGGAAATTACGTCAGTATGGTTTGAAGGCATTAGTTCGTTTGATCCAAGGTCCATATAGTCGATACGGCCTTCCCGAAAACACAACGCTGCCTCTTAATACCCACCCAACCCTTAATTCAGATTTAATGGATTTCATTAGGCATGGGCGAATCAAACCAATGCCTGCGATTAAATCTTGGGATGGACTTACCATCCAGTTTGTTGATGGCACGAAGAAGGATTTCGACATCGTCTGCGCTGCTACCGGATATTGGACTGTTTTTCCATTCTTCGATGAGAATCTCATAGATTTTAAAGAGTTAGCGCAAATACCTCTGTATAAGAAAATGATGCATGAGAAATTTTCGAATCTGTATTTCATCGGATTGTTTCAACCTATCGGATGTATCTGGCCCTTAGCGGATTACCAAGCAAAATTGGCTTGCCTTGAAATACTCGGAAAATATGAGCGCCCGAAAGACATGCATACAGCTGTTGATTATGAATTAAAGAATCGGCATTTCGATTTTGGTCCTGGGCAGCGTCATGCAATGGAAGTTGATTTCCACACGTTCCGTGAAGAACTTAAAAAGGAGCTCAAGAAAGCTGGCGTGGACATTGGAAAACCACCGGTGGGTAATCCAAAACGTTACAAGGACTTTTCAAGAGTTAATTGAGATATGGCTCTTTGTCTAAACCCCCAGTGTCAAAAGCGGGTTGCTTCGAAAAGTAGCAATTGCCCTTATTGTGGCAGTGCCGAGATCTCTGAGTTCAATACTTATACAAAATCGGAATCCCTCGTTGACGAAATTAGTATTGAGAACTTTGAAAAGGTTGTAAAGAATTCAAAACCTTATGTCGAAAGAACGATAATCAATGAGGGAACCAAGGGTTCTTTCAAATCAAAGCTGGCTGTACGACTTCAGTTTCTCGCGAGGAAAGCCTTTAGACGCCGCTAATCAGATGATTTAATCTAGATCGGGCAACAAGACACCATACTTCTTTGCTATTTGGCGGATGTTGTCTTTTACTCCAGCGGTAACTTCAATCCCATTTACTTCTCTTTTATTTTTAGTTTTGTATTCAAACTCACCTGGTAGAAATACTGAGTCTGGCTCCCCCGCCATATGCATAATGGTTTCAAATTGAGAGGCAACAGATCTAAACAACTCTGGGTTGGCATAACGGGAAATATCTACCGCCATGAAAATGGTGCCGTTACCAAATCCACTTTCTGAAATAGCAGCTGGCATATTTCCGGAAAGTATCCCAGCGGCAACATCAATAAGCACTGAAAGCCCAGAACCTTTATGCCCACCAAAAGCTAAAAGTGATCCACCATCTGACAAATCGGCTGCGTCTATTGATGGTTTACCGTTCTTGTCTAAAAGTGACCCTGGTTCAATAACTTCACCGCTCATTCCAGCCAGAATAATTTTGCCAGCTGCAACAACTGCAGTTGAGAAATCTAAAACATAGTTGTAATCGGCGGTACCAGGCACAGACCACGCAAAAGGATTAGTTCCAAGAACTCTCTTCGTTCCACCAAAAGGTGCAACTATTGGTCCTCCGGTGTTGCAGAAAGCAATTCCCATCAAGCCGGCTTTTGAAATCAAATCAACGTACTCACCTAAGCGACCAACATGATTAGTTTTACTCAAAACAACCGTCCCAGTTCCGTATTTGAGGGCTGAATCAATAACTGTTTGCGTAGCAAGGTATGAGGCGCTTTGACCCCAACCCCAACCGCCATCAACTAAAGAGGTGGCTTCCTTGGTCCATTCCACTTTTGGATAAGCGTTAGGAATGAGATTGCCAGATTCAACCCAACCGGAATACTCCATTAATCTGATGATTCCATGTGAATCATGTCCAACTAGATTTGAGAGTACAAGTGATTTAGAAACTGAATTAGCTAAATCCTTCGGTGCACCCATTCCACAAATTACCTCAGTGCCAATATCGACCAAAGTTGCTGCCGAATATGTTTGCGTTCCGTTAGACAAACTTCGCCTCAACTAATCCCAAGTCACCAAAATCAACGCTTACTAAATCACCTGGTTGAACAAAGCAATGCCCGGTACAAGTGCCAGTACTTACGTATTCACCTGCGAATACATCCCGGCCGCGCTCTCGAAGCCAATTAACCATCCAGGTCAGACTGGTGACGGGATGCCCCATAGCTTGAAAACCTTGTCCTGATTTGATGTATGAGCCATTCACATAAAGATCAATGTTTGCGTTTGGTAGATCTATATCTTTCCAATCCTTGACTTTCTTACCAACTACAAATGCCGCTCCACCGGCATTGTCATACATTCCGCCAAAATAACCACTGAGGCTGTACCAGTCTTCGAAAACAGAATCACCGATCTCAATCACTGGAGCTAAGAATTCAATACCTGCACGCATATCTGCCTCGCTATAGGCCTTATCGCGCACTGGAAAATCTTGACCAAGTTGAAATGCGAACTCACATTCACATAAGCGGTAATTAACAAAAAACTCAGATGGAACTTCGGCAGGACTGTTCATGACAGATCTTGTAAAGAGTCGACCAGGTGATGGGCTCGGAATGTTTTCTGCTTTTCTAACGTCCATACTTGCCGCGCCAACTTTCCAGCCAGCACCTTCCCAGCCAAGGGCGTATTCCAACTTAACAATTACTTCTTCCATAGATTTCCACGATCTAGCTCGCAAGCGTTCTGGCATAACTACTGGCGTTCTAGTTTTTCTACCATTAGCGATTAATTCAATGAGCTCATCAATTTCAGCTGGGGTTAAATCACTTTCGCGAGGTGATGGTTTTGATCCACCAGGTGGTGTTGGCCCGTGAATGAGCCGACCTCTATCGCTTAAGTAATCAAGCCTTGGCTTGTCTTTATTTGCTCTAATTAATTGCAGCCGTTCAGCCTCGTATGTGCTCATAATCAAAAGAATCTAACTCCAAAGTATTGCTCTGTCAACGGTTAACAACTTCACAGGCGTTGGTTCGCGCCGTGGGTCTAATCCTGCGGCAAGAAAAGACACCCCCAACATAGATGCGGAACTCATCAAGGGCTTTGCCCATTCCGAACTTGCGAAAGAGTTTTGTGCTCGCAGGCTGAGAATAGACAGTGAATTTCAATGATTAGAGTGATTACAAGTGGCAGCCACTTACTGTAGAACTTAGCCTTCTCCTGAAGTTATTTACCCTAGAGGAGAGTCATGAAACTTAAAGTGGTTACAGCAATCGCAATTTCAACTTTACTTTTGATCGGCAGTTCAGGTGCAGCAGTTGCTGATGCGCCAAAAGCGGGTCAGAGCATGACTCATATGAAAACTGGTGCAGGACTTGCTTCAACACTTGAAGCCGCAGGAATAATTATGTACGTGCAGGGTGGGGCCACCGCTTCTGTAATTGGTGATTCCATTGGCGCACCAACTGGTCAATATGTTTTCCATATTCCAATCACTGCCAATAAGTCAGGTGTTCAGCACCTTGGCAGCAACATAGTTTTTTTCAATACCGCCAATAACAATCAATTGCAATTACGAAATCCCGTTATCAACCTGAAGACAGGTGATGTTACTGCAACTATCCCTCAAGCTGAGAACAAGTCATTGACGGTTCTAACAATTACAAACCTTGCAGGCTTGAAGCCAACAATTACTACCGACAAGAAGGTCAACCTTCGAAAGACTGCGTACACCGGAGCAACATTGTCTCTAGCTCCTGGAATTGCAGCAGCAATTTCATCAATCCTGGGTCTTCCAGAGAACTCATTGCCAGATGCACTCGCATTTGGAAGCACCGATGTATCGCTGTTTACCAAGGCAAAGTAAGAGATAGTCATGGCAGCGCTTTCACGTAGATCGCTCTTTGCTGGCGCATGCGCAGTTGTAGCTTTGGGAAGTTCTGAAGTTCCGGCTGCTGCTAACGCTGCTGTAAAAAAGATTGCAGGGGGACGGCTTTCAGTAAATCTGAAGGCCGTTCCTGCTCTATCTAATGTTGGCGGAGCGACTCGAATTGGAAGCATTAAGGGAATGCCGGTCGGAATCGCGCGAACAGGCACATCAAAATATGTTGCTTTTAGTTTGCGTTGCCCACATCAAGGAATAACTGTAGGTCGCACAGAAAATGGATGGGTGTGCAGCGCTCACCTTTCTGAGTTTGAACCAGATGGTGATCTAGTACTAGGACCAGCAACAACTGGACTTGCACCAGTACCAATCAAAGTCAGCCGTGGCGTAGCAACCATTGGTTAATGCAAAGGTAAGGTCCTGATATGAAGAAACTACTGTTGTTGATCATTTCAGCTCTATTGATTTCAGGCTGCGCAACCACCCCTCAAGCAAACTCTTTATTTAGTGCTGAGGATCTTAAGTTTGCTGAAGAAATGATTCCTCACCACGAGCAAGCGGTTCTGATGTCAGATATAGCGCTCACTAATTCAACAAGTGATGAGGTGCTTGCACTAGCTCGAGATATCAAAGCGGCACAGGCACCTGAAATCGAACAAATGAGTGCTTGGGAAGGCGTACGTCCATCTACTCATATGGGTCACAAGATGGATGGAATGCTTAGCGATGAACAAATTCAGCAACTTCGCGATTCAGAAGGTGCCACATTTGATCGTTTGTTTCTCGAGGGAATGATCCTGCATCACGAAGGTGCGATCAAAATGGCGCAGAAGGTAACTAGCTCTTCAAACAAGGAGGTTGCTGCTTTGGCTGCTGCGATTATTGAAGCGCAAGAAAAAGAAATCGCATTCATGAAGGAATTGATTAAGTTCTACTAGACTTGGCGCATGCTTGGTGGAATAGATAACGGTCTCTTTCTGCAATCCTTTGGCGGATTTGTAGTTCTAGCGCTGTTGATTCTCGTCCTAAAATGGGGATTTTCATCAAATAAGAGATTGATCATCACACCCATTAAAGCGGGAAAGAAAGATCAATACGGGCTGCTCAAGCCTTTGCAAACACCTAGCAACTACATCGAAGCCCAAATGAGTTTGCAGAAGTTAACCGATGCAAACATCAAGGCAACTTTGACTCAGACCTTGGATGGC
>WLEB01000047.1 GCA_009704505.1 Actinomycetota bacterium
ACTTCAACATCGATTCCTAAGCGCTCACGAACTCCATCAATAAACAATGCCCGATTAGTTGCATCTCTTGTCGCACTTGTTGCACAGAAGCGAATCTTTTCAACACCGCGCCTTGCGATCTCTGCGGCGTATTTATCAACGGCTGCCAGTGTTCGCGCAATTGCATCTGGATGAAACTCTCCTGTTTTATCAACGCCTTGTCCAAGACGAACCACTTCCATATCTCGCACAACTTCACGGAGTTTGTTTGACTCTACATCTGCAATTAGTAGTCGGATTGAATTTGTGCCGCAATCAATTGCTGCTACCCGCATGGATTGCTCTTCCACCACTGCGGTAGTTGCTCTAAAGCTTCATCGCCCAGTGGATTGACATCTGGACCTGCTGCTAATGAATGTGCAACTAATGAGTGCAAGCATTTAACTCGATTGGGCATTCCGCCAGCAGAGACATTCTCAACCTCTGGAACATCCATTTGAAGTGCAGAACGTGCAGCGATGTAATCATCATGGGCAGCGGCATATGCACCGGATAGCTGCGCATCTGTTTCAAGGCGATCATTCATCTGTCCCATTAATCCAGTTGTCTCTAACGTTGAAATCACAGCAGTTAACCGTGGACAGGTTGCGTAGTAGAAAGTTGGAAAAGGTGTTCCATCTTCAAGTCTTGGCGGAGTCTCAACGACTGCAGGTTTGCCGCAGGGACATCGATATGCAATTGCATGTACATCACGAGGCGTGCGTCCAAGCTGAACCTCAATGCAATCAAGATCTGCTTGAGAAACTTCTCTCATCTACTATCTGTCTCACTTATTGATGCAATCAATCGTGCATACCAAGGCTGTCCATCGGTAAGTGCGCTGGCAATCTCGGTTGTATTCTCTTCTGAACGCGTCGTTGATCCATCAACGACAATGTATTGGCGCTCACCTGGCAAAACAAAATGTAGACGCTCACGTGCCTGGGACTTTATATATTCAGGATCTTGCCAGCGCAGAAGCTCTTCTCGCGCCTTTTGTAGCGCAACGTTATCTGCGGAAAGTTGAGATTCAAGTGCACTGATTTGAGCTCGCTGTGTGAAGTAATGCTTTACGGGCGGTGCGATAGCAAGAGTTAATACAAAAAGGATTGCGATAAATGCCAAGGCACGATTATTGGTACGACGGCGAAAACTTAATTGTCGACGTGCCATCAGATGTGCTTATCCTTTAAAGCGTGGGAAAGCATCACGCCCTGCATAGATTCCGCCATCTTCTAGCTCTTCTTCAATGCGAAGAAGTTGGTTGTACTTTGCAACACGCTCTGATCGAGCAGGTGCACCTGTTTTGATCTGTCCGCAATTTAAGGCAACTGCTAAGTCAGCAATTGTTGTGTCTTCGGTTTCTCCAGATCTGTGACTCATCATGCTGCGGTAGTTAGCGCGGTGCGCCATTTCTACAGCATCAATAGTCTCTGTCAGAGTTCCGATCTGATTTACCTTAACCAACAATGCGTTTGCAGTATTTCCATCAATTCCACGGGAAAGTCGCTGCGGATTAGTTACAAAAAGGTCATCTCCAACGATTTGAATTCGAGAACCTAAAACCTTAGTCATCTGTGTCCAACCAGCCCAATCTTCTTCATCAAGTGGATCTTCGATTGAAACAATTGGATAGGCATCAACTAGAGATGTGTAATAAGCAATCATTTCATCTGAACTCTTTGATGCTCCTTCAAATGTGTACTTACCTTTTTCATGAAACTCAGTTGCAGCCACATCCATGGCTAATGCAATCTGACTCCCAGGTTTAAATCCTGCAGCTTCAATCGCCTCTAGAATTAAATCTAGCGCTGCGCGGTTGCTATCTAGATTTGGCGCAAAACCACCTTCATCTCCCACTGATGTTGCTAAGCCACGCTTTTTAAGAACTGCCTTGAGTGCGTGATAGATCTCGGCGCCCCAGCGAAGTGACTCACGAAAAGTTGGTGCACCAATTGGTGCGATCATGAATTCTTGAATATCAACATTTGTATCTGCATGTGCACCGCCATTGAGAATGTTCATCATAGGAACCGGAAGCACATGTGCATTTGGCCCGCCCAAATAACGAAACAATGAAAGATCGGCAGAATCTGCTGATGCTTTTGCTACTGCAAGTGATGCGCCAAGAATCGCATTTGCACCGAGTCGAGATTTGTTGGGAGTCCCATCTAGTTCGATCATTGCAGTATCAATCAAGCGCTGATCTTGTGAGTCGTAGCCAATAATCTCTGATGCAATTTCATTGTTAATAAATGCAATTGCCTTTTCAACGCCTTTACCTAAATATCTCTTTCCACCATCTCGAAGTTCAGATGCTTCAAATGCTCCAGTTGAGGCCCCGCTTGGAACTGCAGCGCGTGCCTGTGTTCCATCTTCTAATTCGATTTCAACTTCAACCGTTGGGTTTCCACGGGAGTCAAGAATTTCACGAGCACCTAATGCTTGGATGATTGCCACGTACGTCTCCTCTGAGTTTTATTCTTTCTTGCCGACCTCAACTCTGAAATCGCACTGGTTTAAAGCTTCATTCTGAAGTTATAGAGTCAATACTACCGTGAGTTAACTCTGAGTTTTCGAACGAATCTGATCACTAACTCGTATCGCTTCCTTTCGAAGGGCAGCCTCGGCATCAATTCCATTGGCGTGAGCCCATGCGATAACTGCGTGCAGGGCTTGACCCACTGCGCTTTCATCGGCAGGGGCTTCTAATTCATTTGCTTGCGGGGTCTCCACATGCACATTGAATTTATCTGCGCGATACAAGAGTTTTTCCAGTAATGGCAGGGCTGGCTGCGAAAGAGCTACTCCATCAACCGGTGAGGTTCGGCCTTTCTCTTTCTTTTTTATCTCTTCCCAATTTTCTAAAACTTCGGCAGATCCACTGACTTCAAGACCTGCAAAAACGTGGGGGTGTCTGCGAATTAACTTGTCAGCAATTCCTGCTGCAACTTCTTCAATTGTAAATGGATCGGTTGGATGATCCTCTGCCATTCGCGCATGGAAATAAACTTGGAGTAAGACATCGCCTAACTCTTCTCGCATATCAATGCGGTTTCCATTTTCAACCGCTTCAATAAACTCGTATGACTCTTCTAAAAGATATTTGAGCAAAGATTCATGAGTCTGCTCAGCATCCCATGGACAACCTCCAGGAGAGCGCAATGTGTCCATGACTTCAACTAATCGTTGAAGTTGAGAGCCTTGCATAGATAATTAGTTTCCAGATGGAGTAACTGCTGAACCTGCTGCATCTTTTGCAACAACATCTGCAGTCTCTGGATCCCATGTGCCGTATCTAGGATTAACTGTGACGCCAAGTTCTTTTGCTTTTGCAGTTATCAATCTCTGAATCTCGGCTCCAATTTGTTCTTCTGGAACCCCACTTGTTGCAATCAGATTGCTGATTTTGTCCGAGAAAGTTATTGCCTCAATGTATAAATCTAAATCTTGTGCTGCTATACCGGCTGTGACAAGTGCGATTGGCAGTTGATCTGCTCCACCAACTTGTTGCAAAATCGCCGCTCTTTGTGTATCAATCTCGGCTTTTGTTACGGTGATTTTTAACTCTGCTCCAACTTCACGAAGAAGTGTTCCAAATAAGTGAAAACGCAGTTGTGATCTATTAAGTGTTTCACCGGTTTCAAGTTGCATCTGTGATGTATCAGTTCCTGCGCGCTCGGCCAGAATTGCATCGACACTTCCCTGAACTGTGGCCTGGGAGATTCGTGTTCCACCAACTGTGGCTGCTGCGCCTACTTGCGCGCATCCTGAAAGCACAACTGCTAACGCAGCAACTGCAACGATAAAAACCTTTTTCACAATGATCTCGCCTTCTTTTGCTTACCCAAGTTGATTAAGGGCCTCAACGACCCAGGCCAGAAGAGAAGTATCCACTATTTCTGGAGTGTTTGCTGACGGGTTCCAGACCGCTGCTTTGGGTAAGGCAACTAAAGCAGTATTTGTCGTGGACTTATAAATGGAACCTGGATACATGCGTGCCAATCGAAGCTGCTTTGACTCTGATAAAACTAAAGGCGAGAACCGCAGAAATTTTCCTTGCACAATCACTTCCGTTAACTTCAAAACCTTTGCTTGTGCCCGTAACGATGCAACACCAAGTAATGCTTGTGCTTCCTGCGGCAGGGGGCCGAAACGATCAATGAGTTCAGACTCGATAGAGCCAACATCCTCTGCTGACTTAACATCAGCTAACCTGCGATAGAGATCCAGTCTCAAACGTTCACCGGGTACGTATTCAGTTGATAGGTGTGCATTTATTGGTAGTTCAACTTTGCACTCTAGAACTTTCTCATCTGTTTCAATGATGCCAGATTTATAATCTTGAACGGCTTCGCCAACCATTCTCATGTATAAATCAAAGCCAACATCTGCAATGTGCCCAGATTGTTCTCCGCCCAAAAGATTTCCAGCACCGCGAATCTCTAAATCTTTTAAAGCCACTCGCATTCCTGCACCTAGATCCGTATTTGTTGCAATTGTTGTTAATCGCTCGTGTGCTAACTCCGACAGAGGCTCTTCAGCTGAATAAAGAAAATATGCATATGCTCTTTCACGACCTCTTCCAACTCGACCTCGAATCTGGTGAAGTTGAGAGAGCCCAAATCGATCAGCTCGTTCGACTATTAAAGTATTTGCATTTTGAATATCTAAACCACTTTCAACAATTGTTGTGCAGACTAGAACATCAAAATCCCGGTTCCAAAAAGCCAAGATGACATCTTCTAAATCACCTTCAGACATTTGCCCATGGGCCACACGTATGCGTGCCTCTGGTACTAATTGCTTTAAATGAACTGCTGTTCGATCAATACTTTCCACTCGATTGTGTAAGTAGAAAATCTGTCCATCTCGCAAAAGCTCACGGTGAATTGCAGCAGCAATCTGCGCGTCTTCTGCAGGGCCAACGTAGGTCAATATTGGATGTCGCTCCTCCGGTGGCGTTGTGATCGTAGACATCTCACGAATTCCGGTTACTGCCATCTCTAATGTGCGTGGAATGGGTGTTGCAGACATTGCTAAAACATCAACTGTGGTTCGTAGTTTCTTTAATGACTCTTTCTGTTCAACACCAAAACGTTGTTCCTCATCTACAACTACAAGTCCAAGATCTTTGAAAACAACATCGTTTGAAAGAATTCGATGGGTGCCAATAACCACATCAACGCTGCCTGTCTGTAATGCGCTCAGAATTTCTTTACTCTCTTTGGCAGAGTTAAAGCGCGATAAGCCTGCGACCTTTATTGGAAAGCCAGAGTATCTTTCTGTAAATGTCTTTGTGTGCTGTTGCACAAGCAGAGTTGTGGGGACAAGGACTGCCACTTGTTTGCCATCTTGAACAGCCTTAAATGCTGCGCGAATAGCGATCTCAGTTTTTCCATATCCCACATCACCGCAGATAATGCGATCCATTGGATAGGCCCGTTCCATATCAGCTTTAACTTCATCAATGGTGGAAAGTTGATCTGGAGTTTCAATGTAAGAGAACGAGTCCTCTAACTCTCTTTGCCAAGGAGTATCTGGTGAAAATGCGAAACCTGGTGAACTAGTTCTTGCTGCATAAAGTCTGATTAACTCACCTGCAATTTGTCGAACCGCTTTACGTGCACGGCTCTTTGCTTTTTGCCATTCACCACTTCCAATTCGGTGAATCGTTGGTGCCTCTCCGCCAACGTATTTAGAAACCTG
>WLEB01000048.1 GCA_009704505.1 Actinomycetota bacterium
CGAATCAAAGCAATAACGGCATCTAGGGCATCTAGGGCTTTTAAATACCCTTGCAAAATATGGGCGCGTTTTTCTTTCTCTGCCAAACGGTATTTTGTTCGGCGAATAATTACTTCAATCTGATGTTCAATGTAATAACGGATAAATTCATCTAGGCGCAATGTGCGTGGCACACCGTCTACTAATGCCAACATGTTGGCACCGAATGTGTCCTGTAATTGAGTCTGCTTGTAGAGGTTGTTAAGAATTACTTTTGGGATTGCAGCGTTTTGCAAAACAATTACAAGACGTTGGCCTAGACGCTCGTTACCTTCATCTCTAACATCGGCGATTCCTTTGATTTTTCCATCTTTAACTAGCTCTGCAATTTTCAAAGCAAGGTTATCTGGGTTAACTTGATATGGCAGTTGGCTAATTACTAAACATGTTCGTTTGTTAATCTCTTCAACTTCAACAACTGCGCGCATCGTGATTGATCCGCGACCTGTTCGATAAGCCTCTTCGATTCCAGTTCGGCCAACAATTAGGCCTTTAGTTGGAAAGTCTGGACCTTTAACAATTTTAATTAACTCATTAAGTAGCTCATCCTGCTTCATATCTGGGTGCTCTAATGAGTAGATAACTGCCTCACCAATTTCACGAAGGTTATGTGGAGGAATATTTGTTGCCATTCCAACTGCAATACCTGCAGAACCATTGACTAATAAATTGGGAAGACGGCTTGGTAAAACAGTTGGCTCTTGTGATCGTCCGTCATAATTTGGAACAAAATCAACCGTGTCTTCATCAATATCGCGCATCATCTCCATTGCAAGTGGGGATAGGCGTGCTTCTGTGTAACGCATAGCCGCTGCTGGATCGTTACCTGGTGAACCAAAGTTTCCGTTTCCATCAATGAGCATGTAACGAAGTGACCAGTGTTGAGCAAGGCGAACTACAACGTCATAGATCGATGTGTCACCGTGTGGGTGGTAATTACCCATGACATCACCGACGATGCGGGAAGATTTATAAAATCCTTTATCAGGGCGATAGCCAGCGTCATACATTGCATACAAAACGCGTCGATGTACTGGTTTTAAACCATCTCGAACATCTGGAAGTGCACGGCCCACAATGACAGACATTGCATAATCAAGATAAGAGCGAGCCATCTCGACTTGAAGATCAACTGTTTCGATCTTGTCGAAATTCTCCAGGTTGTTTGGGTTTAGATCATCCATTAGATATCCAAGAATCGAACATCTTTTGCGTTGCGTTGAATAAATGCACGACGTTTTTCAACATCTTCACCCATAAGTACAGAGAACAAATCATCTGCTGCTGCAGCATCATCTAAAGTAACGCGGATCAAAACACGGTGTTCTGGATCCATGGTCGTATCCCATAGCTCTTTTGCAGGCATCTCACCTAAACCTTTAAAACGCTGAATACCGTCATCTTTTGGTAAACGTTTTCCGGCGGCAATACCTAGCTCGATCATTCCGTCACGTTCGCGATCACTAAATGCGTATTCAACTGGTTCTTTGCCGCCCCACTTCAATTTATAGAGAGGTGGTTGCGCAAAATAAACGTAGCCTTGTTCAATCAGTGGGCGCATAAAGCGGAAAAGTAATGTCAATAAAAGCGTGCGAATGTGTTGTCCATCAACATCAGCATCTGCCATCAAAATAATCTTGTGGTAGCGAAGTTTTGTAACGTCGAAATCATCATGAACACCAGTACCTAGCGCGGTGATTAAAGCTTGGACTTCATTGTTTTGAAGAACACGATCAATGCGTGCTTTCTCAACATTTAAAATCTTTCCACGGATTGGAAGTACTGCTTGGTTACGTGAATCTCTGCCGCCTTTTGTTGACCCGCCAGCAGAATCTCCCTCAACAATATAAAGCTCGCACTTAACAGGATCGGTCCATTGACAATCTGCTAACTTGCCCGGCATACCGCGACCTTCTAATAAACCTTTTCTGTTGCGGCTTAGATCGCGCGCTTTACGTGCTGCAACACGTGCTGCAGCAGCATCAATACTTTTGCGAACAATCTCTTTTCCTTCACCTGGGTTTTGTTCAAACCAAGAAGTTAACTCTTCGTTGACAATTTTTTGAGTAAAGGTCTTAGCTTCAGAGTTACCGAGTTTTGTCTTGGTTTGGCCTTCAAACTGTGGATCGGCTAATTTTATTGAAACAATTGCTGTTAATCCCTCACGTACATCATCACCTGTTAAGCGATCTTCTTTTTTCTTGATAAAGCCTTGCTCTTCACCAAACTTATTGACTACCGAAGTTAAAGCTGTGCGAAAACCCTCTTCGTGTGATCCACCTTCGTGGGTATGGATGGTGTTGGCAAATGTGTATACAGACTCGGAAAAACCCTCATTCCACTGCATTGAGACTTCGAGTGAGATTTTGTTTTTCTTATCCTCTGAAGAAAAAGCAATAATTGATTTATGTGTTTCACCGCGAGTGGAATTAAGGTGCTTCACAAAATCTGTAATGCCGCCTTGGTATTGATATCGAACTGTTAACTGTTCGCCTTTTTCGTCGACATGGCCTTGTCGCATATCGGTTAGAGTTAAAATCAAACCTTTGTTAAGAAATGCCATTTCGCGAAAACGTGTAGAGAGAACCTCAAAAGAAAAATCTGTTGTTTCAAAGATTTCTTTTGATGGCCAAAATTGCACTGTAGTTCCAGAAGATTTAGAGGCATCACCTTTGCGAACTGGGGCTACTGGAACACCAAGTTTGTACTCTTGATACCAATAATTTCCATCGCGTTGAACAATCACTGAAAGATCTGTACTAAGCGCGTTTACAACTGAGATTCCAACACCGTGTAATCCGCCAGATACTGAGTAACCACCATCACCAAATTTTCCACCTGCGTGCAAAACAGTAAGCACAACTTCTAACGCTGGTTTTTTTTCAACCGGGTGCATATCAACTGGAATTCCGCGGCCGTTATCGATTACTTCCACGCCACCATCAGCTAAAAGTGAGACGTTAATTTCTGTGCAGTGCCCAGCGAGCGCTTCATCTACTGAGTTATCAACTACTTCATAAACAAGGTGATGAAGCCCTCGCTCTCCCGTGGAGCCGATATACATTCCAGGGCGTTTTCTAACCGCTTCCAAACCTTCTAAAACGGTGATGTTGCTGGCGTTATAGGAGTTCTCGGCCACGAGGCTCCTTTCCTATAAAAATACTCAAATCGCCTTTAAGGGGCTTTGGAGAGGATTGGCCTCTCGGAATGGCTTTATCTTAGTCGGAAACCGCGACAATAAATACTCAAGAAAAGCCCTGTGGGTGGCCATAGCCCGGTTTTGAGCCTGTATTTGAACAGTTGGGGTGGGTGTGGATCTTAAACCCACCTTAAATGGCTAAAACTCTAGGTTTTCAACCGTAGGTATCTCTAGGGCCCCTGGCATTACGGATGGTGCGTATCCCCTTTTTCCAAGAGGGTCCATGTGGGCCAATAAAAACAATGTTTTCTACCAATACACCCGCAGCATCTTTTTGAATCATCATTAAAAGATCGTTAGACATTAATTGTAACTGTGTAGCCCAAGCCGTTGAAGAACTTTGAATAGTTAATGTTCCATCCAAAATTGAAATTGGTGTGGCATGTTGTGCAATCTCATCACCTACTATTTTTTTCCAATGAACAAAAAGATTTCCTTCTGCCAACCCTGAATCCCAATCACGATCTGCGATGAGGTTAGATAAAACTCCACTAATTAACTCTGGATCGCCGGTTTTGCCTGACTGTATTGAAGGAATTAAAGAGGCAGGTTTACTTGTTTTTTTCATGGATGTGTTTTTAAAGGATTTAAAAAGATCTAAGGCTAAATCGCGCTTACTCATCTATGTTTCTCACTTACTCTTACTTCTCTTTGCTTTTCTTAACAGAACCTGCAGTGACATAAAACTTTTGTGTTAGTAGTTCAGTTGGTAGATCACTTTCTACTGCTGCGGTAATAAAAGTCTGTTCTGCTAAATGAGTTGCAGACATTAACTGCAATCTGCGAGATGTGTCTAGCTCTGCAAAAACATCATCTAAAATCAAAATAGGTGAGGCGCCCTCTGATTTTAAAAGGTTGAAAGATCCAATCCGAAGTGAGATTGCCATAGACCAAGATTCTCCATGGCTTGCATAACCTTTTGCTGGAAAATCTCCGATTTGTAAATGTAGGTCATCTCGATGAGGTCCAATTAATGAAACCCCTCGCTCAATCTCTTGGTAGGCAACTTCCTCTAATCGCGCACTTAAAATTTGCTCGTTGTGCGATGGGTTGTTGGAAACCCCTTCAGAGCTACATTTGTAAGAGATTAGAGCTGGTTTTACCTCATTTAAATTCTTATAGTTTTCTACCACCCAGGGGTTTAGCGCTTCTATAAGGCTAATTCTTTCTCCGGTTAACTCTGCTCCTAATTTGATTAATTGTTCGTTCCAGGGCGCTAGCGCTGCAGCCGATGTTTTAGTCTTTAGTAGTGCATTTCGTTGTTTCACAACTTGTTCATACTCGGCGATAACACCTGCCAAACGCGGGGTTCTTGTGACAAGTAGGCGATCTAAGAACTCTCTTCGTGCTCCGGGTTCACCTCGCACAAGATCTAAATCCTCTGGTGAGAAATAAACAATTTGAATCGCCCCAAGAATCTCGCGTTGGCTTCTAGTTGGGTTTCCGTTTATGCGCGCCCGGTTAGCTTTTGTTGCGTTGATCTCTAAATCCACATTGAGAGTTCGTTCATCTCTTTGGACCTCTGCTCTAATAATTGCTTGTTGATTACCCAAATTGATCAACGGCGTGTTATTTGAGACCCGGTGCGAAGAAAGAAATGCTAAATAGATGAGCGATTCGGCGATGTTTGTTTTCCCGGATCCATTATCGCCAATAAAAGTTGTCACACCGGGTTCGAAGACCAATTCCAGTTGGTT
This sequence comes from Actinomycetota bacterium, assembly GCA_009704505.1. GTDB lineage: Bacteria > Actinomycetota > Actinomycetes > Nanopelagicales > Nanopelagicaceae > Planktophila. The sequence continues at coordinate 4,936 of WLEB01000048.1, forward strand.
GTATGAGCGAAAGTTGGTTAACGCCAACTTGTTAATACGCATGGATTTCTCGTTTAAAAGGGTTACGAGGCGTAGCGCATTGGCATAAGAAGGTAGCGATAGTTTTCAACCAACGCGCCATCTTTATCGTTTTTACCCATAAGGATTGCGGGTTTATTAGAACCAGTAAATGAAATCTGCACAAACTTTGTTCCTACTGCTGTTAGACCATCAGCTAAAAATGTTGGGTTAAATGCGATTGAGATTGGTTCACCAGTTAACAAAATATCAATTGCCTCTGTTGCTTGAGCTTCTTCACCCGCACCTGCTTCTAAAGATAAAACATTGTTATTGAATTCAAGGCGCAATGGAACTGTTTTATCGGTTACTAGAGCAACACGGCGAACAGAATCTAGCAATGTTGCTACTTCAATTAGAGCTGTTGTTGTTATCTCTTGAGGCAATAAGTGGCGGTATGGAGGGAATGTGCCATCCAACATTCTTGATGTCATAGTTTTTCCATCACCAGCAAATCCTGTTAAGCGATCATTACTAGCCGCCGGCGCAAATGAGAGTGAGACATCTTTAGAGCCGGTTAGTGATTTAGCGGCATCTGCGATTGTGCGAGCGCGCAACAAAGCTGTAGTTGATGTGTTTGGCGCGGTTGGTTGCCATTGAATTTCACGAACTGCTAAACGGTATCGATCGGTTGCTGCAAAAGTTACGCTCTCTTCATTAATCTCAACATGTACACCAGTTAATGTTGGAAGTGAGTCATCTCGCCCAGCTGCTATCGCAACTTGAGCCAC
>WLEB01000049.1 GCA_009704505.1 Actinomycetota bacterium
GTGCAGGGATCATGAATCAAGGGTAGTGCCTTAACCTTACTTATTGTGAGTAATGCATTAGGCGCCGCAGGAGAGTTAGCGATCCGTTCACTTGTTGAACGCGCACCGCTTGCTAGCTCCTTGGCTCAGGCTTTTAAGGCAAAAGGTTTTACTCTGGCATTAGTCGGCGGGCCTGTTCGCGATGCAATTTTAGGTCGCTTAGGAAATGATTTAGATTTCACAACAAATGCACGACCAAATGAGAGCAAAAAAATATTACAAACATGGGCAGAAAATATCTGGGAAACCGGAATTGAATTTGGAACCGTTGCAGGAAAGCGCGGTGACACAACTGTTGAAGTAACAACATATAGAAGTGAAACTTATAATCCAGATTCACGTAATCCAGAAGTTAAGTATGGTGATTCAATCGATGGGGATTTATCGCGCCGAGATTTCACAATCAATGCAATGGCGTTAGAGCTAACTGCAGACTCACCAGTTTTTATCGACCCATTTAATGGTCTTCAAGATCTTGCAGCAAAACTACTGAAAACTCCTGGGCGCGCAGGTGATTCATTTACTGATGACCCATTGCGAATGATGCGTGCTGCACGTTTTGCAGCTCAACTAGATTTTGAACTAGACCCACAGGTTTTTACTGCAATGAAGGATCTTGCATCCAGAATTGAAATCATTTCGGCAGAAAGAGTTCGAGATGAGTTAGTAAAGATTCTCATGTCAAATAATCCGCGCACTGGAATCACTCTATTAGTTGACTCTGGACTTGCAGATCGCGTGCTACCTGAGATTCCAAAGCTTCGCCTTGAAGTTGATGAACATCATCACCACAAAGATGTCTATGAACACTCCATCACTGTCTTAGAACAAGCCATAAGCCATGAGGCACGTTTAGGTGGACCTAATCTTGTTATTCGACTTGCTGCACTTTTACATGACATCGGTAAACCAAAGACTCGCGCATTTATAGAAGGTGGCGGAGTCTCTTTTCACCATCACGAAGTTGTTGGCGCGAGGCTTGCAAAAAAACGTTTACAGGCTTTGCGTTTTGATAATGACACCATCGATTCAGTTGAGCTTTTAACGGCCCTGCATCTTCGCTTTCACGGATATGGAGATGTTGATTGGACAGATTCTGCCGTTCGCCGTTATGTGCGCGATGCTGGCGATCTACTGACTCATTTACATGTATTAACTCGCGCCGATTGCACAACACGTAATAAGAGTAAAGCCGATCGTTTATCTGCTCGCTACGACTCACTAGAAGCGCGCATTGAAACATTAATGGAGCAAGAAGAACTGTCTAAGATTCGCCCAGATTTAGATGGCACACAGGTGATGGAGCTGTTAAAACTTAAACCTTCACGTGAAGTTGGCCTGGCCATGGATTTCTTAATGGAACTACGCTTAGAACAAGGTCAAATTGGTGAAGAAAAAGCTACGCAAGCTTTACTGCAATGGTGGGCTAAGCAGAAGCCTTAAATTTACTTGGCCGCAAAACAACAAGCGCCACAAGCAAATAAGCCGCGGCCACAAACAATGGAACTTTTGCTGTTACACCAGTTGTGGGCAACATGAGCGCGGCGATTAATCCACCGCTAACAATTGCAAAGTTAACAACAACGTCATAAACAGCAAAAACTCGACCGCGGAAATAATCATCAATTTTTGATTGAACAAGTGCGTCATTAGTGACTTTTACATTCTGACCAAAAAAGGCTGTAAAGAATGCTGTAACTGCTAAGGCAACCTGCGTTTGAGATGCTGCCAATACAAGTGGAGAACAGGCACTTGCAAACATTGCAAATTTGATCCAGCGGTGTCGCCCAAATCGATTAACTCCATAAGGTGCAAGAAAGGCCCCGCAGAAGACGCCGATACCAGCAATTGTTAATGCAATTCCAAAACCCTGCAACCCATCCTCTGGACTACTTGGATCATTAAAAGTGTTGCGCTCTAATAACAATGCAGTCAATGTAAGTGCCGTTAACCCACCGCGGTGTACGGCAGTAGCAATAATCCCGCGGCCTGCATCTATGTGTGTTCGAAGAAATGCAATGCCTTCCTTCATATCAATAAATCCCTGAGCAAAAGATGCCGCAGCTTTTTCATGTTTTTGTGGACCAATTTCATATTTAGTTAAACGGCCAGTAAGTAACGCTGCAGTCAAATATCCTGCCGAGGCCAACAAAACTAAAATTGAATCTGCATGATCTGCAATTGCTGCGCCATCAATAAGTGCGCGCACACCAACACCGATACCACCACCTAAAACAACTAAAACAGATCCACCTGTTACTGCAATAGCATTTGCAGTAATAAGTGATTTAGAGTCGATTAACAGTGGCAGCCCAGCAGAAAGAGCGGCAAGAATTAATCGGTTAATACCAAATGCAACTAATACAACTGCAGTCAGCGTTACTCCAGTTGTTCCGCTAAATACAAATAACGCAACTACTAAAAGATTTGCGCTACGGGCAAGGTTTGCAAAGAAAAGTGCGCGTTGTCTAGAGACTCGATCCAGGATAGTTCCCACAAAGGGACCAACAATGGAATATGGCATTAATACAACTGCAAAACCAATAGCCGCACTTAATGCATTGGCTTGGCGTTCTGGAGAAAACAAAACAAAGGATGCTAGAGCGCTTTGAAATACACCATCGGTTGCTTGGCCAGTCCAGCGAACAGCAAGAAGGCGAGAAAGCCGTGGGTGTCTAAGTAACCCAAAGAAACTCATAAGAAAGAGCGTAGCCATCTATTTAGGATTATTCTTCTCCTTAATGAAATCGCAACGTTCATTCATCGACTATTCACTCGATAAGCGAGCCACTTTGATGGCGCTTTTTCGGGGGGTCGTCGATGCCTGCGACGCAGACCCATATCTCATGCGTGCTGCTAAATGGCATGGAGACAAGGTCAATAGAAACTGCCCGGTCTGCAAAAAAGAGGAGCTTGTAGAACTTCGCTACACATTTGGAGAACAACTAGGTCAGTTCTCAGGGCGCATTAAGTCCCCCAAAGAGTTAGTAGAGATGGAACGAGAGTTCGGAGAGTTCACTGTTTATATAGTGGAGGTCTGTCGAAACTGTTCTTGGAATCACCTGTGCGCTTCATACATGTTGGGTGATGGAATAGAGCGCAAGGCGCCCCGAAAGGTACGCACCTTGGAGGATGAGGATTATGCAAGCCGATAGCATTATCAAATGATGCGAAAGATATTGGTTCGAATTGCAGTATTTGTAACTGGGTTTGGCTTTGTTGCCGGATCAGTTCTATTCGCACTTGCTTACTTCACTGTCGATGTCCCTGATGCAAACGCATATGTAAATAGCCAATCTACAATTTTTCAATATTCAAACGGTGAAGAGATTGGTCGAGTAGGAACACAAAATCGCCAGATTGTTCCACTTGCAAAAATTCCACTCAAGGTTCGCCAAGCTGTACTTGCTGCAGAGGATAAAAGCTTTTACTCAAACAAAGCCTTTTCTGTAACTGGAATTCTGCGCGCAGCCTTTAACAACCTCACCGGTGGTTCCTTGCAGGGTGGCTCCACGATCACTCAACAGTATGCAAAGACGGCCTTTTTAACGCCAAGTAGAACAATTCAGCGAAAAATTCGAGAACTTGTTATTGCCATAAAACTAGAGAACGAACTTTCTAAAGATCAGATTTTCGAAAGCTATCTCAACACAATTTACTTTGGCCGAGGCTCTTACGGTGTTATGACCGCCTCCCAGCAGTATTTCAATCGCAATGTTGACCAACTAACACTTTCACAGGCGGCGGTTATCGCATCAATTCTGCGCTCGCCTGGTTTGTATGATCCAGTATTTGCCGAAGGCAACGCAGAGCGCTTAGCCAACCGTTTTGAATACGTGAAAAACAATATGTTGGAAGAGGGTTGGCTAACCGAAGAAGAAGCGGCCAAAATGAAGTTGCCAGAAGTAGCACCGCGGGCAACATCTGGACAGCTCAGTGGACCAAAAGGTCACGTCATCGAAGCAGTTCAAAAAGAGTTAGCTAAGTTTGGCTTTACCCCAGACCAACTTCTAGTTGGTGGATTGGTTATTAAGACAACTCTTGATCAACAAGCACAACAATCTGCAGTCGATGCGGTTAATAGATTTTATCCATCAAATGCGCCAGAGGATCTTCGAATCGGCTTAGCCGCAATTCGTCCAGGTACTGGAGAGGTACTAGCACTTTATGGTGGCCGGGATTACTTAGAGCGTCAATTAAATGATGCAACACAATCAATAACCCAGGCTGGTTCAACATTTAAACCTTTTGCAATTATTGCTGCATTAGAAAAAGGAATCCCGCTGACATCTATGTGGAACGGTGACTCACCACAAACATTTGATGATCTAGGTAAACCATATGAGGTTTTCAACTATGGAAATAATGGTTGGGGTCAGGTTGATTTAATGTTTGCAACTAAGCATTCAATTAACACAGTATTTGTTCCACTTGGTATCAATGTTGGCCCAGATAAAGTTGTTGATGTTGCTCGCCGTGCGGGAATTCCGGAATCTGTTGCAATGATGCCAACACCATCATTTGTACTCGGAACATCTAGCCCCCATGTAATCGATGTTGCAAATGCTTATGCAACATTTGCAGCCCAAGGCGTTAGATCAAGACCATATTTAGTATCACAAGTTATTGGCGCCAACAAAGGTGTCTTATATGAAGCTACGCCATCTACTGAAGAAGTATTTAGCAAAGATGTTATGGCAGATTTAACTTACGCACTTAAAGGAACAATTACCGGCGGAACAGGCGCTGCAGCACTTGCATTAGGCCGACCTGCTGCAGGAAAAACTGGAACATCACAATCAAATGCATCTGCATGGTTTAGTGCTTACACACCACAGATCGCTGCATCAGTTTCTTTCTTCAGAGATAACGCAACGCAATCACTGAATGGAATCGGTGGAATGACATCTGTAACTGGTGGGTCATTTCCTGCAAGAATTTGGACACAGTTTATGAAGGGCGCACTCAAAGGCCAGCCCGTGATGTCATTTCCTGCACCATCAAACATTGGTGGGCTAGATCCTGTTGTCATGACTTCAGGCGGGGTACAAAAACCAAAGCCGTAAAACCCGCTCGCACAACCTCAAATCCCCGCACTGATTTAGCAAAACAGCCCGTTTAGGCCTACCCTTAACCCTCTTAAGAGCCATCAGGGGCAAACCCCTTATGTCGAATTAAGAAGTATTAACCCTCCTGTCACGGAAATGCCGTGGCCGTCTTAGTCCAGAGGAGGTCGGGTTAACTCATGCGTCATTATGAACTTATGGTCATTCTTGATCCAGAACTAGAAGAACGCACCGTCACACCAAGCCTAGA
>WLEB01000005.1 GCA_009704505.1 Actinomycetota bacterium
ACTCTGGGGGTCCAAGGAACGCAAGGCTGCCTGTCTCAGGCAACAATGAACCAATCTTTAGAGGACCAGATGCTGTTCCTCCACCACCGCAGCCAGCAAGAACTAAGCCAGCGACAGCAGTAGCAACCACGATGGCTGCTTTGTTGAATTTCTGCATGTTTTCTCCTTTAGTAAGTTCCTTTATCAAAGGTATCTAGATGACCTTCAAAAAGGATCACCGAAGTATAACTATGCATTTCGGATCGGTAAATACTTATTTGGGCTCGATAATGGCCTGATTCCGGGTTCAATCCGCGCAATATGGTCGTAATTTTGGGTGCGGTTCCCCAGGACTATGGTGGTGGGGCGATTAAGAGAGAAACTGCTCGGCCTGCTTTGGGTCGATCACTGCCAAGGCCACTTCTTTCATCGTAAGCCTTCTATCCATGGCCGCCTTTTGAATCCATGAGAAGGCTTGAGGCTCACTCAAATTTAGAGCAGACATCAAAATACCTTTTGCTTTGTCAATAATTTTGCGAATCTCTAATCGATCGTGTAGATCTGCAACCTCAGCTGCAAGCGACTTCATCTGTTGATGTCTACTGATTGCAATTTCAATCGCCGGTACCAAGTCACCGATCGTAAAAGGCTTGACCACATATGCCATTACACCGGCATCACGTGCCCGCTCAACTAACTCTCTTTGAGAGAAAGCTGTAAGCATAAGAACTGGTGCTATCTCAATAATCTTAGCCGCAGCAGAGATGCCATCTAAGACAGGCATCTTTACATCCAAAATTGCTAGATCTGGTCGATGCTCTCCTGCTAAATCAATTGCTTCTTGACCGTTGGTTGCTGCGGCTACAACCTCATAACCGGCGGCCTGTAACATTTCAATCAGATCCATCCGAATGATTGCTTCATCTTCTGCAACAAGAATCCGCACACTCATTTTCGGACCATCCTTTCTTGCTCAATGCCTGTGTAGCAGGATGTAGATTTTAAAACTTGCGTGCCCCGAGTCGGATTCGAACCGACACTATGCAGTGTTTGAGACTGCCCTCTCTACCGTTGGAGTACCGAGGCCTTAAGTTAGCCATTCTAACCGCAAACTGGTTTGGTTCGGAAAACGAGAATCTATTGATATGCAGGAACAACGCCGCCTACTGCATCGCCCACGCGGTGTACTCGCATTGCATTTGTTGATCCAGGAATTCCAGGCGGAGATCCAGCGACAATAACCACAGCCTCACCTACTTTTGCGCGACCAGATTCAATGAGCAATGTGTCGGTTTGCTTCACCATTTCATCAGTGTGCTTGACAGTCGAAGCGATTGCGGGTTCGACGCCCCACGTCAGTGCAAGGCGATTGTAAGTACCAACTTCTGGAGTGAATGCAAGAATTGGAATGCGTGAACGTAACCGAGCCATTCGGCGAGCGGAATCACCTGATTGAGTAAATGTCACCAAATACTTCGCTTCGACGATTCCACCTACTTCTGCTGCTGCGCGAGTAATTGCGCCACCCTTTGTTCGTGGAGTTGTTCGAAGAGGTCGAATCATCTCGAAGCCGCCCTCTTCTGTACGCGCAATTATTCGCGCCATAGTTGCTACGGCTTCGATGGCAAAAGCTCCAACAGAAGTTTCACCCGACAACATCAATGCATCTGCGCCATCTAAAACAGCATTTGCACAATCAGTAGCCTCTGCTCGAGTTGGAGTTGAATTATTAATCATTGAATCTAACATCTGAGTTGCCACGATGACTGGCTTGGCCGCTTCACGGGCCAATTCAATGCATCTCTTTTGGACTAAGGGAACTTCTTCGATAGGCATTTCAACACCTAGGTCACCACGGGCAACCATGATGCCATCAAATGCGTTGACGATCTCCTGAAGATTGTGCACAGCCTGAGGTTTTTCAATCTTTGCAATAACGGGAATTCGGATCCCAACTTCATCCATGATCTTGTGGACGTCATCAATATCTTTTGCATTTCGAACGAAGGACAAAGCAATAAAATCTGCACCAGCCCTAAGTCCCCAACGAAGATCATCCATGTCTTTTTCAGAAAGGGCAGGAACTGAAACCGCCACCCCTGGCAGATTGATTCCTTTACTGTTGCTTACTAATCCTGGTTCAATAACTTTGGTTACAACATCATTTCCCTTTACGGCAGTAACCTCGACGGTAACTTTCCCATCATCAATGAGTATACGATCCCCTGGCTTGCAATCCTTTGGAAGCCCTTTGTAGGTGGTCCCGACTCTTTCTTTACTTCCCTCAATTTCATCGGTTGTAATAGTAAAAACATCACCGCGAGAGAGCTCGTGGGGACCATCTGCAAATTGCGAAAGTCGAATCTTTGGACCTTGCAGATCAATTAGCACGGCTACTGGTACTGCTGCATTCTTTGCGCCATCTCTTACAAGATCAAGTCGTAGTTGGTGATCTGCATGTGTGCCATGAGACAGATTCAACCTCGCCATATTCATACCTGCATGAATGAGCTGTTTTACTTTTTCGGCAGAGTCCACTGCTGGACCCATCGTGCACACTATTTTTGCTCTACGCATGGTCGTTACGTTAGACCATTAAGGGTTTAGAAGTTGGTTCAATCGGTGATGGGAGTTGAGTTGCGCCCGTTAGGTATGTATCAACGGCTGCTGCAGCGCTGCGCCCTTCAGCGATAGCCCAAACAATTAGAGATTGTCCGCGCCCGGCATCTCCGGCAACGAAGATCCCCTCTTCACTTGTCTGAAAGTTTGCATCGCGCTTTATGTTTCCTCGCTCATCGAGCTGTACTTCTAACTGATTGATTAAAGATGACTTTTCTGGCCCAGTAAATCCCATCGCCATAAATACAAAGTCGGCTTTGATCTCCTTCTCACTTCCTGTCTTAGCCTCAAATTTTCCATTCACAAATTCGGTTTCAACAATCTTAATTGCACGTAAATTACCTTCGGAGTCCCCTAAAAACTCTTCTGTGCTTACTGCAAACATTCGGTTGTCTTGCTCCTCATGTGCACTAGATACTCGATAGATCATCGGATATGTTGGCCAAGGCTGTGATGATGGTCGCTCATCACTTGGTCTTGGCATAATTTCTAGTTGTGTAACAGATGCTGCGCCTTGACGCACCGAAGTTCCTAAACAATCAGCACCAGTATCTCCACCGCCAAGAATGACAACATGTTTTCCGGCAACGTTAATGTGTGGCTCTTCAACTTCACCTAAGGCCTGTTTGTTTCCCCAAGGCAAAAACTCCATCGCTTGGTAAACACCTTTGAGCTCTCGGCCTTTAATGTTGAGGTCTCGCCATTGTGTCGCGCCCACTGCAAGTACTACTGCGTCATATTTTCTACGTAAATCTGTTCCCGTTAACTCTATTCCAACATCTACGCCTGCACGAAAACGTGTTCCTTCTTTCTCCATCTGTTCTAATCGACGATCAAGAATATGTTTTTCCATCTTAAACTCTGGAATTCCGTAACGCAGAAGTCCGCCAATCTTGTCTGCTCTTTCATAAACAGCAACCGTGTGTCCAGCCCTTGTTAACTGTTGAGCGGCAGCTAAACCTGCAGGGCCTGAACCAATGACAGCCACAGTCTTGCCAGTTAAACGATCTGGCTGCATGGGTTTAACGTTGTCCATGTCGAATGCTTCTTCAATAGTGCGAAGTTCAATCTGCTTAATCGTCACTGCATCACGATTAATTGCTACAACGCATGCTGTTTCACATGGCGCCGGGCAAAGACGACCTGTGAACTCTGGAAAATTATTTGTTGCATGAAGGCGATTAATTGCCTCTTCTTTATCCCCACGAAAAATCAGGTCGTTCCACTCTGGAATCAAGTTTCCTAGTGGGCAACCGTTGTGACAGAAAGGAATTCCGCAGTCCATGCATCGGCCAGCTTGCTTTTGTAAGTGCTCGAAACTCTGAGGCTCGTAGACTTCGCGCCAATCTTTGATACGAACATCTACAGGGCGGCGCTTTGGTACTTCGCGCCCAGTATTCATAAAACCTTTTGGATCACCCATTTGCTGCCACCTCCATAACTAGTTCATCAACTGGTAAACCGTCTCGTTCTGCTCTCTCCATTGCTGCAAGAACACGCGCATAGTCGCGAGGCATCACAAGTGAAATTCGCGAAAGGCTCTTGTCCCAGTCTTTCAATAGCGCGCCAGTAACCTCTGAACCAGTTTCTGCGAAAAACACCGAGAGATTGTCTTTTAAGTTCACGACCTGATCTTGAGGCACGGCAAGAATATCTACCATCTCTGAATTCACATGTGCTCTATCTAGGTCTAGTACAAATGCGCGTCCACCCGACATCCCTGCGGCAAAATTTCGACCTGTTTGACCCAAGACAATAACTGTTCCGCCAGTCATGTATTCACAACCGTGATCACCGATTCCTTCTACGATTGCAAGAGCGCCAGAGTTTCGAACACAGAAACGCTCGCCAACAACGCCGCGAATAAAAATCTCACCCGATGTAGCACCATAACCAATGACATTTCCAGCAATCACATTGTTCTGTGATGGGAAGCTAGCTTTCTCATCCGGGCGAACTACTACACGACCTCCCGAAATTCCTTTTCCAACATAGTCATTAGAATCGCCGTAAAGACGAATAGAAACACCACTCGGAATAAATGCACCTAATGATTGACCTGCAGAGCCATGTAAAACAACATCTATAGTGCCTGCTGGCAATCCATCAACTCCATATTTTCGAGTGACCTCTGCACCAAGCATTGTTCCTACAGTTCTATTCACATTTCGAACTGGCAGATCAATTTTCACGCTCTCACCCTTTTCAAGGGCAGGTGCTGCCAAAGAGATAAGTTGATTGTCTAAGGCGTTTTCTAGGCCATGGTCTTGCTTGATTGTGTTGTGAAGTGGACTGTCCACATCAGGACGCATAAGTAACGGAGCAAGATCTAATCCAGATGCCTTCCAATGATCTATTGCTTTACGTGTGTCAAGAAATTCAACATGACCAATTGCTTCTTGCATAGTTTTAAACCCTAGTTGCGCAAGAATTTCACGAACCTCTTCAGCAATGTATTCAAAGAATGTTTCAACAAACTCAGGCTTACCGCTAAAGTTTTTGCGCAATTCAGGATTTTGAGTTGCAACTCCAACTGGGCATGTGTCTAGATGACACACTCTCATCATGATGCATCCTGAAACCACAAGTGGAGCGGTTGCAAATCCATACTCTTCGGCGCCAAGAAGCGCGGCGATTACTACATCTCGACCTGTTTTCAACTGGCCATCAGTCTGCACGACAATGCGATCACGCAGACCATTAAGCAATAGTGTTTGTTGAGTCTCTGCTAATCCAAGTTCCCAAGGCGCTCCTGCATGCTTGAGAGATGTCAACGGTGATGCACCGGTTCCACCATCATGACCGGAGATCAAAACAACATCAGCATGTGCCTTTGAAACTCCAGCAGCAACGGTTCCTACTCCTACTTCTGCGACAAGTTTGACGTGTATTCGCGCATTCTTATTTGCATTCTTTAGGTCATGGATGAGTTGAGCTAAATCTTCAATTGAATAAATGTCATGGTGAGGCGGAGGCGAAATCAGCCCAACACCAGGTGTTGAGTAACGAGCCTTTGCAATCCATGGATAGACCTTGTATCCCGGAAGCTGGCCTCCCTCTCCTGGTTTTGCGCCCTGAGAAATTTTGATCTGAATGTCATCACTATTTACTAGGTAATTACTATTTACACCAAACCGCCCGGACGCAACTTGCTTGATAGCAGATCGCTTTGAATCTCCATTTGCCATGGGGGTATATCGCTCAATCTCTTCCCCACCTTCGCCAGTGTTGGATTTGCCGCCAATGCGGTTCATGGCAATTGCTAAGGTTTCGTGCGCTTCTGCAGAAATAGATCCATATGACATTGCACCAGTTGAAAATCTCTTAATGATCTCACTTGCTGGTTCCACATCATCAATTGAAATTGGTTTGTTTGCGCCACCATTGAACTCAAATAAGCCGCGCAAAGTCATTAACCTCGAGCTTTGCTCGTTAACGCGATCGGTATATCTCTTAAAGATGTCGTAGCGCTTATTTCTTGTTGAATGTTGAAGCGTAAAGACTGTTTCCGGATCAAATAAATGTGGCTCACCTTCACGGCGCCATTGATATTCGCCGCCAATTGGCAAGCGTTTTGTTCCGGGGACTTCTCCCCCAGGTGGATATGCAATGTTATGTCGGGCAATCGTTTCTTGGGCTATGACATCCAGTGATACTCCACCCAATCGAGATGTTGTTCCAACAAAATACTCATCTACAACTTCTTGTGACAGTCCAATAGCCTCAAAAACTTGTGCACCGGTATAAGAGGCAATTGTGCTAATTCCCATCTTCGACATAACTTTTAAGACACCTTTACCTAAACTCTTAATCAGATTCTTTACAGCCTTTTCAGGTGTAATACCGGTAATCACACCTTGGAGTACTAAATCTTCGGCAGACTCCATAGCTAAATATGGATTAACACATGCCGCCCCATAACCGATCAGCAAAGCAACATGATGAACTTCTCGAACGTCACCGGCTTCAACCACTAGGCCAACTGATGTACGAGTTTTCTCTCTAATGAGATGGTGATGAACCGCCGCTGTCAATAACAATGATGGAATCGGAGCATCCTCTGCATCGCCATCTCGATCTGACAAGACAATGATGTGCGCACCGTCTTTAATGGCTTGTGATACTTCCTTTTTAATCACATTGAGGCGATCTCGAAGTCCAGCCCCACCTTGAGACACATTGAAAAGACCACGGATTACATGAGCGCTCAGTTCAGGAAAATCCTCATCGGCATTAATGTTGATGATCTTGGCTAACTCATCATTATCGATTACTGGAAATGCTAATGAGACTTGGCGACAACTTTCTGGACTCGGATCAAGAAGGTTATGTTCTGGACCCATTGAAGTTCCCAAACTTGTAACTAGCTCCTCGCGAATTGCATCTAACGGCGGATTAGTTACTTGTGCAAACAGCTGGGAGAAGTAATCAAAAATTAATCGAGGCTTTTCCGACAACGCTGCGATCGGTGTATCTGTTCCCATAGAACCCAATGGCTCCATACCGTTTTTGGCCATAGGCGTGATCAAAATACGCAGATCCTCTTCTGTGTAACCAAATGCACGTTGACGACGAACAACCGAAGAGTGTGGATAGACAATATGTTCACGAGATGGAAGTTCGCTTAATTTAACCATTCCATCTTCTAGCCATTTGCCATAGGGGGCCGCATTGGCCAACTCATCTTTGATTTCGCCATCTTCAATAATGCGTCCTTGTTCAATATCAACTAAAAACATTTTTCCGGGTTGTAGGCGACCCTTTCGTTCAATATTTTCTGCAGGAAAATCAAGAACTCCTACTTCAGATGCAAGTACTACAAGACCATCTTTTGTAACCCAGTATCTAGATGGTCGTAGCCCATTGCGATCTAGAACTGCACCAACTTGATGGCCATCTGTAAATGTCACACATGCTGGTCCATCCCAAGGCTCCATTAATGATGAATGGAATGCATAGAAGTCACGACGGTTCTTAGGCATCGATGCATGGTTCTCCCATGCTTCAGGAATCATCATCAGCACTGAATGTGCAAGTGATCGTCCACCTAAGTAAAGAAGCTCTAGAACTTCATCAAATGATGCCGAGTCCGAACCATCCATCTGAACAATTGGAAAGAGCCTGTTGAGATCTCCTGGAATTACATCACTCTTTAGTAATGATTCGCGGGCTCGCATCCAATTTCGATTTCCCTTGACCGTATTGATTTCTCCGTTGTGAGCGATAAAGCGGTAAGGATGAGCAAGTGGCCATGATGGGAAAGTATTAGTAGAAAAACGAGAGTGAACTAAGGCCAAAGGTGAGACAACTCGCTCATCTGATAGCTCTGGGAAAAACTCTTCAAGTTGTCCAGTTGTGAGCATGCCTTTATAAACAATGGTCTGAGAGGAAAGAGATGGGAAATAAACTTCTAAGGAGTGCTCAACTCTTTTTCGGAAACAAAAGGCTAGACGATCTAGAACTATTCCAGTCTCACCATTTTTACCCGAAACAAATAGCTGATGAAACTCCGGCATGACTGAAACGGCAGTTTTTCCCAGGGAACTTGGATTTATAGGAACTTCGCGCCATCCCAAAACATTAAGACCTTCTTCTTCAGCAATCTTTTTTATCTCATCCTTAAAACTGGTTCCTCGTGCAACAAAAGCAATACCTGCGGCATAGGAATCGGCAGGCGGAAGATTAAATTCGGTAACTTCTTGAAAGTATGTATCGGGAATTCGAATCAGAATTCCCGCACCATCTCCGCTATCAGGCTCTGCACCTGATGCTCCTCGATGCTCCATATTGCGAAGGGCGGTCAATGCCTTTGAAACAATTTCATGTGTTGCGATTTTGTTGAGGGTAGCAACCATTGCAACACCACATGCATCATGCTCATTGGCAGGGTTATATAACCCTTGAACTTGTGGATAATTATTTGCGAAGGCCATAACCGCTCCTACAGATTGTCCGAAAAAATGGGACATCCTTGGCCCGAACTACTTAGGGGGAAAGCCTAGCAAGAAGGCAGGTTTGTGTCGCCCTAAATTGTGTGAGATTAAAGCCCTGAAATATTGGCGATCTTTCCAATTCCAGCGGTAATAAGCATGCCTAGGCTTCCTCCGAGCATTACTCGAAGTGTTGGAGACAAGATCCGAGAGCCTGCAAGTCTTGCGCTGACTACTCCAGTGATGAGCAGTCCGCCTAAAGTGAAGACAACGATTGACCAAAACTTTGCGCCAACAGTTGGAGCAAAGGCTCCCGCAAATGGAATCAGTCCTCCTGATGTGAAAGAGATTGCAGATGCAATTGCAGCTTGGATCGGCCTGGCTTTAGTGTGTGGATGTTGACCAAGTTCATCTCGCAAATGTGCCTCTAACGCATCTTTCTGATGCATCTGTTGTGCAACCTGCATAGCTAAATCTGGAGTAAGCCCACGTTGAATATAAATATGTTGCAACTCAATTAATTCTGATTCTGGATCAGTAGCTAAGTGCTCCATCTCCAAAAGCCGATCAGATTCTTCAACATCATTTTGAGATCTGACTGAAACATATTCGCCAACTGCCATCGACATTGCACCTGCAGTTATTCCAGCAACACCCGCAGTTAAGAGAAAGTCATTCTTTCCCGCCGCGGCAACACCAATCATTAAGGCAGCAGTTGAGACCAATCCATCATTTGCACCCAGGACTGCAGCACGTAACCACCCGGCACGATGTGTGCGATGTTGTAAGTTGCGCCGATAGACATCTTCTAGGCTCATGATTATCAGCCTACATTAAGACTTTGTTCTCTCCTTAGCGGCACGCAGAAAATAGGCCAGCGAAAGAGCGCCAACAAGCAGACTCACCCACACATTTACTCGAAGCCCAGCTATCGTATTCGCAATATCAATTCGAATTAACTCAATAAACAGACGTCCGAAGCAGTAGGCGACAACGTAGGCAGCAAAACTCTGACCAGGCTTTAACCGCTTACCAAAGTAGATAAGCGCAACAGCTACAAGTGAACACCAAATTGCCTCATACAAAAATGTGGGATGAAAACTTTCAAATTGTTTAAATCCCTCTGGTCGATATTGAACTGGAACCTGCAAAGACCACCAAGTATCTAGTGGGCGACCAAAAAGTTCTCCATTAAACCAGTTTCCGAATCGACCGATTGCTTGTGCGAACAAAATTCCAGGCGCCAGACTGTCTGCGAAGACTGAAAAAGATGGAAGGTCCGATTTCTTTTGCAACATTCGATACCTCAAAAAAGCTGCAAAAAGTCCGATAGAGATCGCGCCCCAAATCCCTAATCCACCTTCCCAGATTTTGAATGCATCTATTGGCTCACCATTAGATCCGAAATATGCCGCTGGAGATGAAATCACATGATAGATGCGACCACCGATTATTCCTGCAGGAACAGCAGTGATCGCAACTTCGGCAACAACAGACTCACCGTGGGCAGTTTTTGCTCTGAAGCGTTTATCTCCCAACCAAATTGCAACAGCTATACCTGTGATAATGCAGAGTGCATAGAAATGAACTGTGAATGGTCCAATCTCTAACGCCGAAACCGATGGCGTTGGGAAGGCAACGTTCAAACTTTATCCGGCCTCTACAGCTGAACGGAACTCATCTAAACTGAAGCCAACTGCACTTGGAGTTGGCGTCCAGATTTTTCCGTTGATAAAAATAGTTGGAGTCGATTGCACTCCGAATTTACTCATAGAGTCATAGTGAGTTTGGACAAGATCAGCCTTTGAACCCTTAGAGACACAATCTGTGAACTTCGGTGAATCAATACCAATCTCCTTCCCAATCTTTATGAGAGTTTCTGTGCTAAAAAAGCCAGAGCCCTCTCCTGGAGTTTGCACGCTAAAGAGTGCATTATGAAAATCCAAAAAATGATTTTCATCGGCAGCGCAGAATGCAGCATTTGCAGAACGCACAGATTCAGGCCCTTTAAAGGAGAGCACATGGAATCGGACTGTGGCTTTCTTGTCGCGCGCCAAAGAGTCCAAATAATCACCCATGACATTTTCAAAGTTCTTACAGCCTGGGCACTGTGGGTCTTCCCATACGTCCACCTGGGTTGGAAGACCAGGATTAAAAGTTATCGCAGAACCATTGTCCACATCAATCGTGGAGGCAACTGCAGGTTTCAGTGTGAACCCATCAAGACCAGCTAAAGGAGCATTCTCGCGATTATTTTGTCCCAAAATTGAAAACGCTACGCCAGTTCCTAGAACAAGCAAAACCATCGCAAGAACAATCCAACGATTTGCATTGTCACCGTTTTTACCTTTTTGCTGTGCCATAAAATGTCCCCTGTCGAATTATTAGAATCACCCGTACAAAAACCTATTCAGGGTTAAAGTATAGATAAATTATTGCCCAGGCCAAATCCAAACCACCCAGAATTCTAACAATGTAAATGGAGTAAACGGCCATAATTTGAGTCCTCTAGTTAACACATCCCAGGATTTCTTCTACTCAGGAGCTCTTGGCTCCCTCGAGATGCTTGAAGCTAGTTGTAGAGAAAGTCAGGTAACAGATAGGTTCCGTACTTCCAGATAACACCCGCCGCAATGACGGCATAAATGATGTACATAGCCGCATAGTCACGACCTTGAAGAATAAATCTGAGAACTCTCTGATGATTGACCTCTGACCAATTGAAAGAGTTTTGATAAACGTTGATCCTGAGCATGCTCATAAAGACAGAGATTGTTGAGACTGTAACCAACATGCACCACGGACAAAATGCTTTGATTACAAAAAATGATTGCGAAAATAACCATAAAGCAAAGATTAATGCAGCGGAATAAATAAAGAAGGCAATTCTAATTAACGAGTTTGGGAAGCGAACTTGCATTAATCCAGCAATTGCTATGGTGATTACAGCAGATTCAAACATCAATCCAATAAATGAGTTAGGGAAACCAAAAACCGTTGACTGCCAGGAGAGTGCGACCTTGCCGCATGAGACAACAGCGTTGATGCTGCAAGAGAGATCAGTGTTTGCATCTTTGGCCAATTTAAAAGCATCGATCGATAAAATCATCGCAGCAAATAGACTCAATGATGCTGATACCAGCATCGTCAAATATGCGTTGCGCACTCGACGTGCACTCGCTACGAGCAGCTCTGTCATGAAAGTAATAGTAACCTATCGTCCTTCTCGTACACCTAAGGCCAATTCCTTAGCAAGATGTGAAACAGCATCTAGTCCAGATTGTTCATCTTTAGAATTAAGCAAAAGTTTGATGAAGGCAGAGCCCACAATTACACCATCGGCATAGGCAGCCAAAGATCGTGCTTGTTCACGAGTTGACACACCTAAACCAACACAGACTGGCAATTGACTTACTTTTCTGATTCTGGAAACTAAATCCTTAGCATCAATTGAAACAGTTTCTCTCGTGCCAGTTACGCCCATAGAGCTGGCGGCATAAATGAAGCCACCTGTCACAGAAGTGACATGGGCTAAACGCGCATCTTTAGTACTCGGTGCAACAACATAGATTGGGTTAATGGAATTTGATGCAGTTGCTTCTAACCACCCTTTTGATTCCTCAATAGTTAAATCCGGAGTAATGACCCCTGATCCCCCATTATCTGAAATTGATGCAGCAAATCTTTCAACACCATATCTTTCAATAGGATTCCAGTACGTCATAACAACAGATGCAACTCCTGTATCAGATGCAGTTTTTAATGCTGCAAATACATCTGATGCCTGCGTGCCGCCTTGGAGTGAAATATCTGCTGCCTCTTGAATTACTGGCCCATCCATAACTGGATCGCTATATGGAAATCCAATTTCTATTGCATCAACGCCAGCATCTGCTAAAACTTGAATAACTTTGTGACATCCCTGTTTAGAGGGAAAGCCTGCAGGAATGTAGGCAATTAGCGCTGCGCGATTTTCACTTCGACATTTTGCTAACACTGAATCCAAAGCAGTCATTACAGAGGAATCCCAAAATACTGCGCCGCCGTTTGAACATCTTTATCTCCCCGACCCGAAAGATTAATGAGTAAGTTAGCTTTTGGTCCAAGTTCGTTGCCAATTACCAAAGCACCAGCTAGGGCGTGGGCAGTTTCTATTGCAGGAATGATTCCCTCAGTTTTGCTCAATAGTGCAAATGCATTCATCGCTGCATCATCATTGATTGCTCTATATTCGGCGCGACCAAGATCGTGTAAGTACGCATGCTCTGGACCAACACCTGGATAATCAAGTCCGGCAGAGATCGAATGAGACTCAACTGTTTGTCCGTTTTCATCTTGCAGTACATATGAACGAGTTCCGTGCAAAACTCCTGGTGTACCGCCCGTGATTGTCGCTGCATGCCGGCCGGTCTCTACTCCATGACCACCTGCTTCTAAACCAATTAATCTGACATCAGTATCTGGGATAAATGCATTAAAAATACCAATCGCATTTGAGCCTCCGCCGATGCATGCAAGTACTGCGTCAGGAAGTCGACCTGTTAACTCCAGCATTTGCTCACGTGATTCTTCGCCAATTATCTTGTGAAAATCACGGACCATGGTTGGAAATGGGTGTGGACCAGCAACTGTTCCAAGCATGTAATGCGTGTCATGAACATTTGTTACCCAATCACGCATTGCTTCGTTGATGGCATCTTTCAATGTTTTGGAGCCAGATGTAACAGCAACAACTTCGGCCCCCAATAATTTCATTCGTGCAACGTTAAGAGATTGTCTACGAGTATCTTCCTCCCCCATATAAACAACGCATTCCAACCCCATAAGGGCCGCAGCTGTCGCAGCAGCAACTCCATGTTGACCGGCACCAGTTTCTGCAATTATTCGTTTTTTGCCCATACGTTTAGTCAGTAACGCCTGACCAAGTACGTTATTTATTTTGTGGCTTCCAGTGTGATTAAGATCCTCGCGCTTCAAGAAAATACGCGCACCACCGGCATGCTCTGAAAATCTCTTAGCCTCAGTGATAATGCTCGGGCGACCTGTGTACGTGCGATGCAGTTCTGCTAGCTCGGCCAGAAACGCTGGATCTTGTTGTGTTTGATTGTGAACCGCTTCGAGTTCCTCTAGTGCTCCGATCAGCGCCTCTGGCACAAATCTTCCACCATATTGGCCAAAGTGACCTAACACATCAAAAGTTTCCACTGCTAAAGCCTACCGAGCAATTCATTGATCGCAACAGATGGCGATTGCGCGCGTACTAAAGCCTCACCGACAAGTATTGCTGTGGCCCCGCATTCATGTGCAAAGACGACATCATCTCGTTTGGAGATACCAGACTCTGCCACCCGAGCAATTCCAGATGGAATCTGCGGGATCAACTGTGAAAAAGCTTGAGTATCTACTTCCAGTGTTTTTAGATTTCGAGAATTAACTCCGACAATCTCAGGAGAAATCTCCAAAGCTCTTTCAAGTTCATCGTGGGTATGAACTTCAACTAACGCTTTCATTCCAAGCTCTTTAGACAATTGATAATAGTCATCTAATTGATTCTGACTTAGAGCTGCAACAATCAAAAGTACAACATCGGCGCCATGTGCACGTGCCTCATAGAACTGGTACTCACTAACCATGAAATCCTTGCGCAAAATTGGAATATCAACTGCTTTTCTTACAATATCCAAATCATCTAACGAACCCCCAAAGCGACGACGCTCTGTTAATACACTTATGACAGCTGCGCCGGCCTGTTCGTACTGCGCAGCTAAACCCGCAGGATCAACTATTTCTGCTAGCGAACCTTTACTAGGTGAGGAACGTTTAATCTCAGAAATGATTGAGATCTCTTCAGTAAGCAAACTAGGCAAGCAGTCACGTACTGGCGGTGCCATCTCTAGTTGTTCTAGTAGCTTTCCCATAGGTAGACGCCTTTGTTCTAAATCTTCCCGAACGCCAGCAATAATTGAATCTAGAGCACTCATTGCTTCACATCATCTGTTGGGTCAATCCCATGATCCTGAGCACTCCAAGAATTTAGGGTCCTAGGCTTTCTTTCATATCTACTAGAAAGTTTTAATTTCGAACTCAGTAAAAGGACTAATGCAATCACAAGAGCAATAGAGGTTATAAGTGGAATCAAATCGCTCATTAGTTATTACCTAATCTGTTAGCTGCATGAACGGCGCTTAATACTGCCGCGGCTTTGTTGTGGCACTCTTGATTTTCACTCTCTGGATCAGAATCGGCAACTATTCCCGCCCCTGCTTGAACATATGCAGTTCCATCAAGAATCAATGCTGTTCTAATTGCAATGGCGGTATCTAGATTTCCAGTGAAATCAATGTAACCCACTATTCCTCCATAAACTCCCCGGCGAGTCTTTTCCTGCTCTTCAATGATCTCCATCGCTCTAGGTTTTGGTGCACCTGACAATGTGCCAGCTGGAAAGACAGAGAAGAGTGCGTCTATTGGCGTCGCTCCCTCTTTTAATTTTCCAGTAACAGTCGAAACAATGTGCATCACATGTGAATAGCGTTCTATGTGCATGAAATCTACAACTTCCACAGTTCCAGGCGCACAAACTCTTCCTAAATCATTGCGCCCAAGGTCAACTAACATCAAATGCTCGGCCCGCTCTTTCGGATCTGCTAAAAGTTCTTGGGCCAACACATCATCTTCACGTGGATCGGCCGAACGGCGACGTGTTCCAGCAATTGGATGGATCATCACATCCTTTTGATTTACCTTAACAAGTGCTTCTGGACTTGAACCGACAATTTCAATCCCATCGCTAAACCTGAAGAGATACATGTACGGCGACGGATTATTTAAACGCAACATTCTGTAGACGTCCATGGCATCTGCAGTTGATTTCATGGAAAAACGCTGAGAAAGCACTACTTGAAACGCTTCCCCTGAAAGAATCTCCTCTTTAATCTCTAAAACACTAGATTTGAATTTTTCTGATGAGGTATTTGCCTCATAAACAGGTTTTGTGAATTCGGGAATTCTCTGGACTTCAGAATTCAGTGATACCGCTAAATCAGACTCCATCTGATCAAGTCTGCTCTGGCATGATGCATAAGCTTCATCAACTCGATCATCGCTTCCATCCCAATTAATGGCATTTGCAATAAGAGTTATCGTCGCGTTGCTGTGATCAAAAACTGCAAGATCACTTGTAAGCATAAAGGACAGCTCTGGCAATTCAATATCTTTAATGGTCAGGTTTGGAAGCTTCTCCAAGCGGCGAACAACGTCATATCCCATAAAACCAACAAGGCCACTTGTTAAGGGAGGCAAACCTGGGATTTGAGGAGAACGTAGATGTGAAGCACAGATTTTTAGCGCTGCTAACGGATCAGTTCCGTGTGGTGCACCCGCAGGTGCGATCCCCTGCCAATAAGCAATCCCATTTTTTTCGCTTAAAGTCGCTTCGCTTCGAACGCCGATAAATGAGTACCGTGCCCACGTTCCATCATGTTCGGCAGATTCAAGCAAAAAAGTATTTTCTCTATTTTTTGTGAGTTTTTGATAAACCCCAACTGGTGACTCACCGTCGGCAAGCAAGCGACGAGAGACAGGAATGACATTAAAAGATTTTGCGTAGGATCGAAATTCTTCTAAATTCATAGAAGCTCTAATCCCAAAGGCTTGTGAAAACAGGTAGTTTCACCGGTATGGCATGCCACTCCGGTTTGATCTACTCGAAACAAAATCGCATCGCCGTCACAATCTAGTGAAATAGAACGCACCGATTGAACATGTCCAGAAGTTGCCCCTTTTACCCACAACTGATTTCTACTTCTACTCCAATAAGTAGCATTTCCACTTTCCACTGTTAAGGCCAATGACTCGGTATTTGAATAGGCCAACATCAATATCTGCAAGGAAGTGTTGTCTTGAACAATTGTCGGAATGAGTAAATCTGGGTCCTTGAGCATCCCTAAGATGGCTGGATCTAATGTGCTCATAGGTTAATTCTGCCCTATGTGACTACAACGCTGCGCACTGGATAATTGTGCTTATTTAAATAGGTCTTTACATCGCCAATTCTATGAGTTCCAAAATGAAAGACGCTTGCGGCAAGCAGTGCATCGGCTCCAGCATCTAAGGCGGCGGCAAAATCTGAGAGCGCTCCAGCTCCACCACTTGCAATGAGTGGGACCTTCGCAACTTCACGTACGGCTGTAATCATCCCAATGTCATATCCAGCCCTGGTTCCATCTGCATCCATAGAGTTCAATAAAATCTCACCGACTCCAAGCTGACAGGCTTTTTCAACCCACTTCAAAGCATCGATTCCTGAACTTTCTCTTCCGCCATGTGTTGTTACTTCAAAACCTGATTCAGTGCGCGCACGTCTTGCGTCCACCGACAGCACAAGAACTTGTGAACCAAAACGATCTGCTATCTCTGCTATCAGCTCGGGGCGCGCAATAGCCGATGTATTAATTGAAACTTTATCCGCCCCTGCTCGAAGTAACTTGTCTACATCACTGACCGAGCGAATGCCGCCACCAACAGTTAATGGGATGAAAACCTGTTCGGCTGTTTTACGGACGATCTCTAACGTTGTTTCCCTCCCAGATGATGAGGCGGAGATATCTAAAAATGTTAACTCGTCAGCACCTTCACGCCCATAGAGTGATGCCATCTCAACTGGATCACCTGCATCAACAAGGTTTGTAAAGTTCACACCTTTAACAACTCGCCCGTCGGTGACATCTAGGCAAGGAATAATTCGTATCGAAAGAGACATCTCTCTTTACTCCCCCTTCGACGTTTTTAGGCGGTTCATTTCTTCTACCTTGAACTCGATCTGCTCACTTGCAACGCTTGCTCCAAAGTAAAAGCTCCGGCATATAAAGCCTTGCCTACAATTGCACCTTCCACCCCGATACTTTCAAGTGCAGCTAATGCCGAAATATCATCGAGTGTTGCAATACCACCACTTGCAATTACTGGTTTTTTGGTTACTGCGCATACTGATCTTAATAGATCAATATTAGGTCCCATAAGTGTTCCATCTTTTGTAACATCAGTGACAACATATCGGCAACAACCATCTTTCTCTAAACGTGAAATCGTTTCGAAAAGATCTCCACCTTCTTGTGTCCACCCTCTGGCGGCAAGAGTTTGACCGCGAACATCTAGCCCAACTGCGATTCGGTCACCGTGTTCTGCAATTACGCGTGCTGTCCACTCTGGATCCTCTAGCGCTGCGGTTCCTAGATTTACTCTCCGACATCCAGTTGCTAGCGCTCTGGAAAGTGATACGTCATCTCGAATACCACCTGAAAGTTCGACATCAATATCTAACCTACCTACAACTTCGGCCAAAAGTTCAGAGTTTTCTCCACGACCAAAGGCTGCATCTAAATCAACTAAATGCAACCACGTTGCACCAGCAGATTGAAAATCTAATGCAACATCCAAAGGGGCACCGTAGATACTCTCTTGAGAGATCTCCCCTTGCACTAGTCGAACTGCGCGACCGTCCTTTACATCAACGGCCGGAAGAAGATAAAAACCGCTCATAGCGAACCAATCCAATTCTTAATTAAAGCAAGGCCTGCAGTTCCAGATTTTTCTGGGTGAAACTGAGTTGCACTGAGATATTCATCTTCAACTACTGAAAGAAACTTCTCTCCGTAAACGCTCCAACTTTGAGCCTTACCTACTGGGGATTTAGCTGCATAAGAATGGACAAAATAAAATGACTGATCTTCTATACCTTTAAGAAGAAGTGATTGTGGATCGGTTTCTACTGTATTCCAACCCATGTGAGGAAGTATCGGTACTTGTAGCCGATCAACAATTCCTTCGAATACCCCTATACCCTCATGAGGCGACTTCTCACTATTTTCTGTTCCCTCTGTTCCATGTGCAAATAAGATCTGCATACCAATACAAATGCCGAGCACCGGGCGCTCTTTCTTTAAACGCTCTCGTACTATTGAGGCGCCATCTATCGCATTGATTCCATCCATACATGATGAAAAAGCCCCAACTCCAGGTACAACTAAGCCATCAGCTTCTAGCGCCACTACAGGATTAGAAGTAACAACGACGTCCTGACCAGATGTTGCAAATGCACGTTCTGCAGATCGTAAATTTCCTGATCCGTAATCAAGAATTGCGATCAAAGTGAACCCTTTGTTGAAGGAATTCCTGCCACTCTGCCATCGAGTGAAACCGCATCACGTAGCGCTCTTGCCACAGCTTTGAACTGAGCTTCAAATACATGGTGTGCGTTTCGACCTTCTAGAACACGAATATGCAAAGCAATTCTCGCCTCCGCAACAATTGATTCCCAAATGTGCTTACCAAGAGTTGTATCGAAAGTACCAATTAATTCCACGATTTCTGGTTGGCGGTGAACAAGGTATGGACGCCCTGAAAGATCTACAGCTGCTTGAACCAAAACTTCATCAAGAGGCACCATTGAGTCTCCAAAACGGCGAATTCCTACTTTCTCACCGAGGGCTTCACGTAAAGCCTGACCAAACGCAAGTGAGGTGTCTTCAACGCTGTGATGTGAATCGACTTCAACATCACCTGTTGTCTTGATCATTAAATCAAAGCCAGAATGTTTACCAAGTTGGGACATCATGTGGTCAAAAAATGGCACACCCGTGGAAACATCTATCACTCCTTGACCATCTAAATTGAGTTCGACGATAACGTGTGACTCTTTGGTTTTTCTCTCAACGCGTGCTGTTCTCATCGATTTCTCCTTTAGATCAGTTCCTTTAGTGCATTTATAAACAATGTGTTTTCAGCTTCATTGCCAATTGTTACTCGAAGGTGGTCCGATAATCCCACATCTCTGATCAGAACACCCTTTTTGAGCAAATCCGACCATAACTGCTTGGCATCTTGCGGGAAACCTGTAAACAAAATGAAGTTGGCCTCACTTTCGACAGTTGTTAAACCAAGGGAAGCTAAAGCGCTAACCATCAAATCTCTAGATCTAATTAATGTGCCAACACCAGCCAATAGCTCCTCTTTGAAATCTAATGCAACTTCGGCAACAGCCTGTGTAATTGTACTTAAATGATACGGCAGCCGAACTATCATCATGGCATCCACAACTTTTGGATCTGCAACTAAATATCCAACTCGAGCACCAGCAAATGCAAAGGCTTTACTCATAGTTCGAATCACCACTACATGTGGATTTTTCGATACCAACGTGACAGCAGAGACCATGTCAGAAAACTCAGCGTAGGCCTCATCGATAATTAAAAGACCCCCAACATCTTTAACTGCATCAGCAATCTTTGCGATCTCAGCGATTGCTATTGCTCCGCCGGTGGGATTATTCGGTGTTGTGATAAATGTTAACGTCGGTTTGTGTTGTTGCACCTGTGCGATTGCATCCTGGGTATTAAGTGAAAAATCTGAATTGCGCGTGCCATCGATCCAAGGAGTATTGCTCACTCTTGCGATAAGGGCGTGCATCGAATATGAAGGAGTAAAGCCTAAGGCTGCGCGCTGTCCGAAGGCTAAAAATATTGATTGAATTACTTCATTACTTCCATTAGCTACCCAAGTATTGTTAAATGTAAAGCCTGTTTTACTTAATCCATTGATATAGCTCGCTAATTTAGTGCGCAGGTTCTCAGCGTCGCGATCGGGATATCGATTGAGTTGTGCGGCAACCTTAGAAACAGTCTGAGTTATGGCTTTCTGCAATTCGGCAGAGAGCGGATATGGATTCTCGTTTGTGTTGAGAAAAGCCTGAGCAGGAACTTGAGGCGCGCCATAGGGAGAAAGTGATCGCAAATTCTCACGAAGAGGTAACCAGTCTGGCCAACTCATAGCAACTTCTCAAATCGCACGAGCATCGCTTCACCGTGGGCCGGTAAATCTTCTGCATTTGCAAGTGTTACAACTGTTTCTGCAATCTGACTAAAAGCATCTTGCGAATACTCAATAAAATGCAAACCGCGTAAGAAACTTTGCACTGATAATCCACTTGAGTGACATGCACATCCACCAGTTGGCAAAACATGGTTTGACCCTGCTGAATAATCACCCAATGAAACCGGCGTAAATCGACCAATGAAAACTGCGCCCGCATTTCTTATCTTGGTAGAAACTTGGCGAGCATCGCTACATTGAATTTCAAGGTGTTCGGCAGCATATGCGTTTACTACATCTATCCCCTGATTTATGTCATCAACTAAAACAATCGCCGATTGCACGCCAGATAGAGCCTGTCGAATACGATCTGAGTGTTTAGTTGCTGCAACTCGAACTTTTAACTCATCTGCAGTCTTTTCTGCCAGGTGGAGTGAATCTGTTACTAAAATTGCCGCAGCTATTACATCGTGCTCGGCTTGACTGATTAAATCCGCAGCAACATCACTGGGTAGCGCTGTTGAATCTGCCAATATTGCAATCTCGGTTGGTCCGGCCTCTGAATCGATTCCGATCAAACCCCGTAACGCTCTCTTTGCAGCGGCAACATAAATATTTCCAGGGCCAGTTACTAGATCAACTTTTTCGCATACTCCTTCCATCCCATAGGCAAAAAGGGCGATTGCTTGCGCTCCGCCTACTGCATAAACCTCCGTGACTCCCAAAAGTGCACACGTTGCAAGAATTGTTGGATGAGGCAAACCACCAAACTCTTTCTGAGGTGGAGAGGCTACGGCTATTGATCTGACCTTAGCGATCTGTGCCGGAATAACATTCATCATCACACTGCTTGGATAGACAGCGCGGCCTCCAGGTACGTAGAGTCCAACACGATCTACTGGTATCCATTTTTCTGAGACTGTTGCGCCTTCAACCAAAGTCGTGGTTTTTTCACTTCTCACCTGATCATTGTGAACTTTCTTGATACGGCCAATTGAGAGCTCTAAAGCTGCACGGACTTTAGGATCTAATTTTTGTAAAGCAGAATCCAAATCTGCTTTCGGCACCCTTATGGCAGTAGGCCTTATGCCATCGAATTCTTGAGCCAGTTCAATCAAATCTAACTCTGAACCGTTTTTTACTCTTTGTAAGATTGGTTGTATCAGTTCTAAAGCTTGATCGATATTAAAACTTGCCCGAGGCAATTGGGAGATATATCCCGCCTTTGATAGCGCCTTTCCGCGTAGGTCAACGGTGCGAATCATGCGCCAATCTTATCGGTTAGAGGTTAGTCCTTGCCGATGGTTTCTACACTAAGCAGTTGGGTCCCAAAATTGATTTCAGATCTGCGCTCAGGCTAGGTGAGGCAGTGATTAACGCATCAACTTTCATGACTGTGCTTCCACCATTTTCACGCAACTGGAGATGCACTTCTCGCTTTCCAGGATGTGATCTGAGAATCTCTTTAATTCGCTCAACAACTGGCGGAGTGCATTGAGCAATAGGAAGGCTGATTACCAGCGGTCCAACTGGAGCAGATTTGATATCTGGAGTCGACATTTCAAGTGCTGTAAACCTTAATGCATCTTCACGTCGATCGACTCTGCCTCGAATTGTGACAATTCGATCTTCAGTAAGTGTGATTGAGTATTGATTGTAAGTGTTTGCAAAGAATAGAACTTCTAACGATCCTTCTAAATCTTCCACTGTTACAACGGCCCACGAAGCGCCTTGTCGCGACACTTTTCTGACAACGCTTGTTATTAAACCACCGATTGTCACAATCGATTCATGCTGTGCCCCATCATCAACTAACTCACTGATAGTCAGATCTGTATTGGCTCGTAAGACGTGCTCTACGCCAAGCAGAGGATGATCAGATACATATAGCCCTAACATCTCTCTTTCATATGAAAGAAGTATTGACTTTTCCCACTCACCCTCGGGAATTTCAATATCCAACCCAGAAACAGCGGTTACTTCTTCTCCACCAAATAGGTCAAACTGTCCAATTGCTTCTGCTCTCTTTGATTCAATTACCGAATCAATTGCTTCCAGGTGAACAGCGATAAGTCCCTTCCTGGTAGATCCTAAGGAGCCAAATGCGCCAGCTTTGATCAAAGATTCAATTGTTTTTTTGTTGCAGACCTGAGCATCTACCTTTGCTAGAAAATCTCCAAAAGATGTAAATCTACCTTTTGCTCCGCGCGCAGTTTTTATGGAGCCAACAACACCTTCTCCAACATTTCGAATCGCAGCTAAACCGAAGCGAATATCTACTCCTCGAGGCGTGTACTCGGCATCAGATTCGTTGACATCTGGTGGCAGAACTTTAATTCCCATGCGACGGCACTCTGAAAGATAAAGAGCAGATTTATCTTTGTCATCTCTGACGGAAGTTAATAATGCAGCCATATATTCAGTCGGATAGTTGGCCTTTAAATACGCTGTCCAATACGAGACGACGCCATATCCTGCAGAGTGAGCACGGTTAAAAGCGTAATCAGAGAATGGAATTAGCGTGTCCCAAAGACGCTTGATTGCAGCCGTTGAAAAACCATTTGCTTTCATGCCTGCTTCAAAGGGGACATACTCTTTATCAAGAATTTCTTTATTCTTTTTACCCATAGCCTTACGTAAAAGATCTGCTCGACCAAGTGAGAATCCTGCGACTTTTTGCGCAATCGCCATAACCTGTTCTTGATAAACAATCAACCCGTAGGTGTCACCAAGAATCTCTTGCAAGGAATCGGAGAGTTCGTTATGAATTGGCTCTACCGGCTTGCGTTTATTTTTACGATCAGCATATAAATTATGTGAGTTCTCCCCCATGGGACCAGGTCGATACAGCGCAATTACCGCAGAGATATCTTGGAAAGAATCTGGTGACAAACTTTTTAGCAACGCCCTCATTGGCCCACCGTCGAGTTGAAATACACCTAAAGTCTCTCCGCGGCTAAGTAGTTGGTATGTTTTAGGATCATCTAAGGTTAAATCTTCTAACACAACATCAATACCTTGATTAGCTTTTATATTAAGTAGGCAATCATCTAGAACCGATAAGTTTCTAAGGCCTAAGAAATCCATCTTGAGTAGCCCTGTAGCCTCACATGCACCCATATCAAACTGAGTGATTATTGCCCCGTCTGCTTCACGACGATGAATTGGAATAACATCAAGTAAAGGTTCGCGGGAGAGAATTACTCCCGCTGCATGAACTCCCCATTGACGTTTTAACCCTTCAAGGCCACGAGCAGTATCAACTACTCGCTTTGAGTCAGAGTCGGATTCATAGAGTGAGCGAAACTCTCCAGCCTCTGCATAGCGCTCATCTTTAGGATCAAAAACTCCCGATAAAGAAATGTCTTTACCCATTACAGATGGTGGAAGCGCCTTTGTTAACTTCTCACCAATTACATATGGATAGCCCAATACGCGAGTTGAATCTTTGATCGCCTGCTTAGACTTAATAGTTCCGTACGTAATTATCTGTGCAACGCGATCTTCACCATATTTGTTGGTTGCATAACGAATCATTTCACTTCGACGACGTTCATCGAAGTCCAAGTCAATATCTGGCATTGAAATACGTTCTGGGTTCAAGAAGCGCTCAAAAAGTAGACCATGTTCGATTGGATCTAATCCGGTGATTCCCAAGGAATATGCAACCAATGATCCTGCTGCTGATCCTCTACCTGGCCCTACTCGGATACCAACTTTCTTTGCATGTGCAACCAAATCTGCAACCACGAGGAAGTAACCTGGAAATCCCATCTTCTCCATAACACCAAGTTCATAGGTTAGTCGAGCCTCGTGTGCTGGAGTGAGCCGTGAGCCCATTCGCTCCTTTAATCCGATCTGTGCTTGTTTTTTTAACCAAGTATCTTCAGTCTCACCGGATGGAACTTCAAACTGCGGAAGAAGATTCTCCCCTTCTCGCAATGTGACATTACATCTTTCGGCAATAAGTAAGGTGTTGTCGCAACTTTCTGGAAGGTCTTTAAAGAGCTCTCTCATTTGGGCTGGAGTTTTTACATAGAAAGAATCATTATCGAACTTGAAACGTTTTGGATCGGCCAATGTTGAACCAGACTGAACACAAAGAAGTGCTTCGTGTGCTGGCGCATCAGCTTGTAAGGTGTAGTGCAGGTCGTTTGTTGCCAGGAATGGAATACCTAGCTCTTTTCCTAGACGAAGTAGATCATCCTTAACTCGAGCCTCGATTTCAATTCCATGATCCATCACTTCTAAAAAGTAATTTTCTTTACCGAAGATATCTCGATAATCACTAGCTGCCTTGATCGCTTCTTTATATGCACCCATTCGAAGTCTCGTTTGAATCTCTCCGCCAGGACATCCAGTTGTAGCAATCAAACCTTGTGAATGTTTTGCTAAAAGTTCGCGATCCATTCGTGGCTTGTAGTAATAACCTTCTAGAGATGCAAGTGAGGAAAGACGAAATAGATTTGCAAGGCCTTCATTATTTTCAGCCAAAATAGTCATGTGGGTATAGGCCCCACCTCCAGATACATCATCTTCTCCGCCGCTAGCCCACTGGACGCGTTTCTTATCAAAGCGCGACTCAGGTGCAACGTAGGCTTCAATTCCAATAATCGGCTTTACATCGGCTTTCTTGGCTGCTTTATAGAATTCAAATGCTCCAAAAACATTGCCATGGTCTGTCATTGCGATCGCTGGCATTGACTGCGATTTAACTTCTGCCATCAACTCACTTATTCGCGCAGCACCATCGAGCATTGAGTACTCGGTGTGTACGTGCAGATGTACGAAGTTATCTTTATTGTTGTTGGACATGATTGGCGAGATTAGTGGCTATGGCAGAACTGCGTCGGAAAGCAACGCCAGTGAGCCTGTGAGATCGGAGGGATACGGGGCTTTAAAGTTGAGTTTGGCTTGCGTAACTGGGTGGGCAAAAGAAAGCCCTGCTGCATGTAGCCATGGTCTAGACATCCCTAGGCTCTTGCCCAAAACTGGGTCGGCCCCATATGTCGTATCCCCTACTAGTGGATGATGCAGGGCTGAAAAGTGCACTCTAATCTGATGAGTTCTGCCAGTTTCTAATTCAATTTTTACCATAGATACTGCCCGATAAAACTCCATCACTTCGTAGTGAGTAATGGATTCTTTTCCTGTTGCAACAACAGCAAAGCGATGATCTTCTTTTGGGTGTCGATCAATAGGTGCATCAATAGTTCCAGTTGATGGATCCATATGTCCTTGTACAAGTGCGTGATAAATCTTTGAAACAGTTCTATTTCTAAATGCATCCTTCAGCGCATGAAAAGCTTGATCGCTTTTGGCAACAATCATTAAGCCGCTGGTACCAACATCTAAACGATGAACGATTCCTTGTCTTTCTGCTGGACCAGAAGTTGAAACTGAGTATCCGGCGGCCATTAAGGCCCCGACAACAGTGGGACCTGTCCATCCGGGACTTGGATGTGCAGCACAGCCGACAGGCTTATCGATAACAACAATGTCGTTATCGTCGTAAATAATGCTTAGTCCTTCTAATGGAGTCAGAGGTATTGGATCGCTATTTATAGGGGCAGGCATTAAGACTTCGATGACTTGTCCGGCTACGACTCGATCTGATTTTGGCATGACCTTGCCATTTGTTGTGATGTCACCATCTTCAAGCAATTTGACCACCGAGGTTCGAGAAAGTCCAAGTACTCGAGTCAAAGCGCTATCGATGCGCTCTCCTGCGACTCCCTCAGGAACTGAAAGTGTCCGTAGCTCTCTTTGGGTCATGAATCTGACTTTACTCTTGTAATTGGTGGGATATTTCGTAGCGAAAGAATCATTGATATTGCAGCTGCAACGACTATTGCAGTGTCAGCGATGTTGAAAACTGGCCAATTAGGAATCTGAAGCCAATCAATAACATGGCCCCTGAAGACTCCAGGCTCACGAAAAATGCGATCAACTAAATTACCTAGAATCCCACCCATGGCAAGTCCCAGTACAACCGACCAACCTTTTGAAGTAATTTTGGTTGAATAATAGAAAATTACTGCCATGACTAAGAATCCAAAGAGCGTTAAAAAGACTGTCGCTCCTTCTGCCACAGAAAATGCTGCACCAGGATTTCGCACAAGTGTAAGTTGAAGGAAATCACCAATTACTTTTATGTTGGAGCGATCCGAAAGCGTACTTACCGCCCATAACTTGGTTGCTAGATCTAGAACCCAAACAAACCAGGCAACACCATAAAGTGTGCGCCAATATTGCACAGTTAGCGCCGCTCTTCCTTCTGCTTACACAGCATGCACAACGTTGCACGTGGAAATACTTGAAGACGTGCTTTGCCAATAGGAGAACCACACTCTTCGCAGTTTCCGTAGTTCTTGGAATCGATTCTCTCTAAAGCGCGCTCGGTCTGAAGGACCATGTCACGAGCATTGATCACTAATGACATCTCGTGTTCGCGTTCGAAAGTTTTTGTTCCAGCATCGGCCTGATCATCGCCAGCGCCCTCACCAGATTCCTGAATGAGCTCATCCATCTCTAACTCAACAACAGCTAGCTCTTTGCGCAATCGATCTAGCTCTTTGGAAATTTCTGCTCTAACTGATTTAAGCTCTGCTGCAGACCATGGTGTTTCTGCGTCAGTTGCAACAACTGGAACTGGAGCAACTTTTATTGGCTTGAGGGGCGCAATCTTTTTACCACTCTTAACAGGACGTGGTGGAGGAGGCATTACAAGGCGTCTTTCTTCTACAACAGGTGCTACCACAGTTGCAGTCACCGTTGAGACTGAAACGGTTTGGGATTTTTCATCAACAGTTAATGTTGTTTTTGATGGAAAACCTTTTCCTGATGCCTTCTTTACCGGAATACTCTTAATGCTCGCTTTTTTGGCAGGGGCGGCTTTTTTTGCTACAGCCTTTTTCGCCGCTTTTTTTACGGGAGCTGCCTTCTTGATGGGCTTCTTACTTGGTGTTGTTTTTTTAACTGCCTTTTTCACAGCCTTTTTGGCAGGGGCGGCTTTCTTTGCTCCCGCCTTCTTTTTTACCAGTTTCTTAGCAGGCTTGTTTGGCATGTCGCGAACCCTATGCCGATTACCCCTGTGTTGCCAATTTCGCCACGATGCAATTTATATTCGAGCCATCATCTAGACTAAGGGCCTCACATACATGGCATTGACGGGGCTATCACCTCACGAGCCTGCTAGAAGAAGTGGTCTTTGACCTCCTAGAACTAGCTAGTGGGAACTTAAAGTGGTGATTGCATCAAGGTGCAAACACAAGGTGGGTGGTACCGCGAAAACTGTATATGCAGATTTCGTCCCTCCAGATTATTTTCTCTGGGGGTTTTTTAATGTCATTTCGCCAGATCTCTGCCGCAGTAGATCTGCCTGCCGTCGAACATAATGTTCTCAAGTTCTGGCGCGAAAACTCTATCTTCGAAAAAACAGTTAACTCTCGAGAAGAGGGACCAGTCTGGACTTTTTACGAAGGACCTCCGACTGCAAATGGAATGCCTGGAACTCACCACATTGAAGCTCGAGTTTTTAAAGATGTTTTCCCTCGTTTTCACACGATGAAGGGTAAGTACGTAGAGCGAAAAGCAGGGTGGGACTGTCACGGACTTCCAGTTGAAATCGCAGTAGAAAAAGAACTTGGATTTACCGGTAAAGGCGATATCGAAAAATTTGGAATATCACAATTTAATGACAAGTGCCGTGAGTCGGTTCAACGCCATGTAAGTGCTTTTACAGACATGACAGACCGTATGGGTTTTTGGGTTGATTTTGATAAGGCTTACTGGACGATGTCACCTGAATATGTTGAATCAGTATGGTGGTCGCTCAAAGAAATTTGGAAAAAGGGTTTACTGGTTCAAGATCATCGAGTTGCCCCTTATTGTCCGCGCTGTGGAACTGGACTTTCAGATCACGAATTAGCCCAGGGATATGAGACGGTTACTGATCCATCTGTATTTGTTCGCTTCCCTGTAACTTCTGGTCCGCTGCATGAGTTAAAGGCCAGCTTTCTTGTGTGGACTACAACTCCATGGACTTTGGTTTCAAATACTGCAATCGCAGTTCACCCAGAGGTTGAGTATGTAGTTGTAAAGGTAAGTGTTGAAGAGCAAGATGATGAAGTACTTGTTGTAGCTAAAGCGTTGATGGAGAGCGTCAAGGGTGAGAAGAAGATACTTCAAACACTTCTAGGAAAAGATCTTGAAAAAACTACCTACCAAAGACCATTTGATTATGTAGAAATTCCAAATGCCCACTACATAGTTCTTGCAACATATGTCACTACTGAAGATGGAACTGGACTAGTTCATCAATCCCCCGCTTTCGGTGCTGACGATCTAGCAGTCTGCCGTAGCTATGGACTGCCTGTAGTAAATCCAATTGCACCCGATGGAACTTTCCTTAAAGAGGTCACAGTAGTGGGTGGGCTTTTCTTCAAGGATGCAGATAAACCCTTAGTAAAAGAGCTCAAGGCACAGGGCGCCCTTTATAAGCACCAACAATATGAACACTCTTATCCGCACTGTTGGCGTTGTCACACAGCACTGATGTATTACGCCCAACCTTCTTGGTATATCCGGACTACCTCAATAAAAGATGCACTGCTTAGAGAAAATGCATCAACTAATTGGCATCCTGAAACAATCAAGGAAGGCCGATATGGTGATTGGCTAAACAACAACATCGATTGGGCTCTTTCACGAAATCGATATTGGGGTACTCCGCTGCCAATTTGGCGCTGTGAAAATAAACATGAAATCTGCGTTGATTCACTCAAGGAGCTAGGTGAGTTAGCAGGCAAAGAACTTTCAAATCTTGATCCACATAGACCCTTTGTTGATGACATAACATTCACTTGCAGTAGTTGTGATTCGACCATGGTTCGAGTTCCTGAAGTGATCGATTGTTGGTATGACTCAGGTGCAATGCCTTTTGCGCAGTGGGGATATCCGCACAAGGAAGGCTCGGTTGAAAAACTCAAAGCCTCTTACCCTGCTGATTTTATCTGTGAAGCAATAGATCAGACGCGTGGTTGGTTTTATACCCTCATGACAATTGGAACTTTGGTATTTGATCAATCCTCTTATAAAACAGTTCTGTGTCTTGGCCATATCTTGGATAAAGATGGACGCAAGATGAGTAAGCACCTAGGAAATGTGCTCGAACCTATGGCGTTGATGGATCAGCATGGCGCAGATGCTGTGCGTTGGTACATGTTGGCTGCTGGTTCACCATGGTCAGCCCGCCGCGTTGGACATGAGAACTTAAATGAAGTTGTTCGTAAAACACTGTTGACATATTGGAACACTGTTTCTTTCCATGCTTTATATGCAAATGCTTCCAATTTCGACCTTTTGCAAACCCCGCCTTTAGCTGATCGTCCATTAATGGACAAATGGATAATCTCTGAACTCAATCTCTTGATAACAAATGTTGATAATGCTTTAGAATCTTTTGATTCCCAAGTTGCTGGACGCGAATTAGCCAGATTCATTGATGATCTATCCAACTGGTATGTCCGGCGCTCACGCCGTCGTTTTTGGGATGGCGATGTTGCAGCTCTGGCAACCTTGCATGAGTGCCTGGTAACTCTGACGCAATTGCTATCTCCACTTGTTCCTTTTATTACTGAACATGTCTGGCAGGAACTAGTTAGACCCACAGATGCATCAGCGCCAATGTCTGTTCACCTTTCAGATTTTCCTGTCTCAAATGAGAAGCACATCAATCGCGAACTTGGTTCTCAAGTAGAACTAACCCGTCGAATTGTTGAACTTGGCCGGGCTACTCGCGCAGAATCCGGAGTAAAAATTAGACAGCCTCTAGGGCGAGCGTTAATTGCTGCCAAAGGTTGGTCGGATCTTCCAGAGCAGATGC
Organism: Actinomycetota bacterium; assembly: GCA_009704505.1. GTDB lineage: Bacteria > Actinomycetota > Actinomycetes > Nanopelagicales > Nanopelagicaceae > Planktophila. The sequence continues at coordinate 30,283 of WLEB01000005.1, forward strand.
GTGAACAGATCGCCGATGAGTTAAATGTGATCGAATTAGCAGACATAGCCAATGCCGATGGCGATTTGGTTGATGTTAGCGTGAAAGCTAATTTCAAGACGCTCGGAGCAAAATTTGGTGGGGCAGTTCAAGAGATCGCCAAAGCAATTGCAAAAGTTGAGCCAACTGAACTTGTAAAAACACTCCGCACAAAAGGATCGACAACAGTTGCCGAGTGGACAATAAGCCTAGAAGATCTAGTTATCACCGAGGTTCCAAAATCAGGTTGGAGCGTCTCCTCCCATGATGGTGAGAGCGTTGCACTAGATCTTGAACTGACCCCGGCATTAGTTTTGGCTGGCAATGTTCGTGAGGTCATCCGCTTTATTCAGGAACGAAGAAAAAGTGATGGATTTGATATCTCAGATCGAATCGAAGTTTCATGGAATGGTGTTCCGGAGATTGTGGAAGCAATCGGAAGTGATCAGCGTCGGATTGAAAATGAAATCCTTGCGGTGAGTATGGTGCATGATTCAAAACTTGCCATTACGGATAAAGAAATTGGTTTAGAGGTAGTTTTAACAAAAACTAAAGTTGTCTAACCAGGCCAATTAAAAGTTGAGTTCCGAAGAAGAGAACGATAAAACTCATATCTAAACTTATTGCACCTAAGCGAAGTGGTGGCACAAATCTTCCAACAAACTGCATCGGCTTGTCTGTGATCGTATAAATAGCCTCTACTAAGTAAAGAACTAATCCACGTGGACGCCATGTTTTAGAAAACATCTGAACGTAATCAAAGATAAGGCGCCCAAGTAACGCAAAGAGAAATAATTGCAGGATATTGGCTAGCAGTGAGCCCACGCTCAACATGATCAGCTCTGATTAAAAAAACTTGCCTGCGCTGCTGCAGACTTGTCTTCGCTACTTACAGAAACATTTGCAGGCGAGAGTAGAAAGACTTTCTTTGTCACTCGCTCAATTGTTCCGTGCAATCCAAAAGCAAGCCCGCTCGCAAAATCCACAAGACGCTTGTGCTCTGACTCATCCATTTCAGTTAAGTTAATGATGACTGGATTACCTTCACGGTAATGCTCGCCAATCGTACGGGCTTCGTTGTAATAACGAGGATGCAATGTGATGATGCGATCTAAAACCGGAAGATCAAGCTGTGGAGCCGATTGCGCTGCTTCATTACTGCGGGTAGTTGGTACTGGACGCAGTTCTCGGCTTTTAATGCGAACATCACCCGTTGGTTTAGCTGGTGCTTGTGCGGTATCAAATTCCGGCTCATCCATTAAACCCAAGTAATTAGCGACACGGCGGATTGCATTAGACATGAGAAAAGGTTACCTCTGGGGTGAGCGGGAACCGAGTATTGAGGAGCCAATGCGCACATGTGTCGCACCGTGTGAAATGGCCATCTCATAATCACCACTCATGCCCGCAGACAGCGCTGGAGCCCCAGGAAACTCCTTCTTAAAATCCATGTGGATCTGCTGTAACTGCTCGTAAGCAGAAAGAGTCGGCACCGAAAGCGGTGGAACCGCCATGATTCCCAGTAAAGAGTGCTTTGAAGAGTTTTCTATCGCCGTGGCCAAAGAGTAAAGATCTTTAATCCCTGCTCCCCCTCGGTGATGGGCACCATCGAGTGAGACCTGAAGAAATATTGAAAGTGAATGGGGAGCATATTTTTCGATCAACTGAAAGTGCCGCAGATCATCCAATGAATGAATAACAGATGCCCAAGATGTGATCGATTTCAGTTTATTACTTTGGATTTGTCCCTGAAAATGCCAAGTACCGGCAACTACCTGTGATTTTTCAACACCCTCAGCATCCCGATTTTCACCAAAATCTTTAATCCCTAACTGACTCAAAATCTCCACATCGCTGGCCGGAAAACTCTTTGTGACAGCGATTAAAACCACTTCATGATCGGCTACGGCCGAGATCTTTTCCTTAACCTCATCTAGATTTCTTTCAATCTCACTTTTTCTATTCATATCTTTACCACCCCAACAAAGCGACCGGTTGGATTATCTCTTCGATGAGAAAAATACAAAGAGTTCTCCATTGTGCACACAGTTGATGCTTCAAAGCTAATATCCTGTGAAATTAACTGCGCAACTAGTCCGGCTTGAAGATCTAACGCCGGCGTCGAATGTCGGGTTGTGGAGTAAGAATCTGGATGAATTGCGCTGACTTGTGCCTGCAGTTGAATAGGCACTTCATAACACTTTCCACAAATCGATGGTCCTAAAACAGCATGAATATTTCTGGCTCCCAGATTCCTCATAACTTCAATGGTGTGATTTGCAATCCCATTGACTAAACCAGCCCGGCCAACATGCACTGCGCCTGCTACTGCATCTGAGATCAGCAGGAGGGGAATGCAATCTGCAACCATGACCGCTAAAGATAGATCTGGGTTAGTCGTAACTAATGCATCACATGTCGGATCAACATCACTGTATTGAGAAACCACTTCTACTTTGTCACCATGAACCTGGTTCATGAACTGTGTATTCAAAAGTGTTGAGCGATTCGCCCTCACAGAAGTCGGATCATCCCCAACGTGGTTGGCAAAATTGAGTGACTCGAAACTGCCCGAACTGAAACCTCCAGTTCGATCAGTAAAAAAATAAGACAAAGCGAAATTCCTTTACTTCATGAAGTCAGGAATATCGATCTCATCCTCAGCGACTAACTCTTCAAAAGTCACGCGGCGCTTTGGCAGTTCATTATCTAATTCAAGAGCAACGGCCAATGGATCATTTGCAGAAATAGGATCTGCTACTCCCCCCAATGTGGCTGCATCAAATGATGGTGTGGCAACTTTCTTTGGCTGTCCACCCTCAAAACCAGCTGCCACAACGGTGATACGTATTTCATCGCCAAGAGCATCGTCAATTGTGGTTCCAAAAATAAACTTGGCATTTGGATGCACGACAGATTGAACTAGTTCACAGGCCTCATTAACTTCAAATAAACCTAGATCAGAACCGCCTGAGACTGAAAGCAGTACACCCATCGCACCATCTATAGAGGCTTCAAGTAACGGACTTGAGATAGCAAGCTCAGCTGCGCGCATAGCGCGGTTTTCACCACGAGCAGAACCAATGCCCATTAAGGCCGAACCGGCGCCAGACATGACAGCTTTTACATCTGCAAAATCTAAATTGATAAGTCCAGGTTGAGTAATGATTTCAGAAATACCTTGAACTCCTGAAAGTAGAACTTGATCGGCGCTCTTAAATGCATCTGCCAAAGTTATTTGACGATCTGAGATTGCAAGCAGACGATCATTAGGAATAACAATTAATGTGTCTACTTCTTCACGCAGTGCTTCAATTCCAACGTCTGCTTGTTCTGAACGAAGTTTTGCTTCAAAAGAAAATGGACGAGTAACAACTCCAATTGTTAATGCGCCAATCTCACGAGCAATCTTTGCAACAACGGGAGCTGCTCCAGTACCAGTTCCGCCACCTTCTCCTGCTGTAACAAATACCATGTCTGCGCCGCGGAGAATTTCTTCAATGTCATCTGCATGATCGAGTGCAGCTTCACGTCCTTTATCAGGATCCATACCTGCACCGAGGCCACGAGTTGTTTTGCGACCGATATCTAGTTTTACATCGGCATCACTCATTAATAAATGTTGCGCATCAGTATTAATTGCAATGAACTCAACACCTTTTAATCCAACATCAATCATGCGATTGACTGCATTAACTCCACCGCCACCAATACCAACTACTTTGATGACAGCCAAATAATTTTGTGGTGAAGCCACGAGTCTTCCTCCTTATGAACCTTAAACCTCACCTTGAGAGTTATGGCTCACTAATTTTCTATGAGGTGAACTTAAAGCGCGCAAGGGTGATTATCAAACACCGACATGAATTCTTTAACGTGTCGCAAAACAATTAAATTAGAAGATGATTTTATTTAACTAGTGGTGCATGTGGAGCCGATAGATCAACTCTTGTCACTTTACTGTTTTCCGGAAGAGCGATGATCGCTTTATAGACCCTCGTTTTCAACTCATTTTCAATACTTATTCCCCATTTAACTTCAACGGTTCGTGAGTCTTGGGCAAGAACTAGGTCAAAAGAGCCTGCCCTTTGGACCTTAATAATTCTCAGAGATTGCCTTAACTGCGAATCTAAACCGATAAGAAAATCGACAGCTTCTAAAGCTGAATCAGCATCCGTTGCCTCGATCTGCACAAGGTCAGAAGACAGGCCACTTTGGGGATCGAAGGTTTTTCCTTCCATATCGAAGGCTTTGCCCCTATATATCGCAACTGCTTCCCGTTCTAAAATTCGAATTGTTACTACTCCGCTAATCCAATTGCGCGAGACTTCTGCTTTTTTTACCCATGCAAGGTTTTCAAACCTACTGGCAATAACTCTGGGCTCAATGCGAGCCAATTTTTCACCTTTCAAAACTCCAGCATTAACACTGGACTTAATTCCAATTATCTCAACAGCACTTACCGTGAAAATTGATGAGTAACCTAGAACGTAAGTCGATCCCAGCAAAAGAAGAATTGGTAAGGCAATAAATGTAAAGCGCCTTTTCATTTATGCAAAACGCCTTTGTAAACCTTCAACAATGATTGGAGCTAGTGAACTTACATCACCGGCTCCTAACGTCATGATGACATCGCCTGGTTGGGCAGAGGCCACGACGGAATCAGTTACTTCAATGAAATTGGGAATGTACTCCCCTTTACTCATTGAGGATGTGATAAGTCTTGAAGTTACACCTTCAATCGGCTTTTCACTGGCTGCATAAATTTCTAACACGATTGCTCGATCTGCTTTATCTAGCGCCTCAGAAAACTTTGGTGCAAATGCCTGAGTTCGTGAAAATCGATGCGGTTGAAAAATAACAATGAGTCGACCATCACCGGCAAATCTTCGGGCAGCATCAAGGGTTACATGGATCTCAGTTGGATGGTGTCCATAATCATCGATTACGCGCACTCCACTAACGGTTCCCTTTAATTCAAATCTGCGACCTGTCCCCCTGAAAATTCCAAGACCGGCCAAAAGCTGGGCAGAGGGCATTCCTAATTTCAAACCAGTAGCTAGCACTGCTGCCGCATTTAACAAGTTATGTTGACCAGGCACCTGGAGTTCAATTGTGCCGATCATTTTTCCATGCCAAATTGCGCGAGCTTTCGATCCCATCGCTAAGAGCTCTATTTGATCTAAGTGCAAATCTGCGCTCTCGCTGAGACCATATGAAATGAGTTCAGGTCCTGACTTAGAAACCTGCAGAGATAACCTTGTGGCACCAGAATCATCTGCGCAATAAACAAGGAAACCCTGTCGTGAAATCGTCTCAGCAAAATCCACAAAAGCCTTATCCACTGCCTCTGGAGTCTCAAAAAAGTCAACGTGATCATGTTCAATATTTGTCACTATTGCGGCGAAAGGGCGATACTCGATAAAGGAGCCATCTGATTCGTCTGCCTCTGCAACAAAAATCTCACCGGTACCCCTGTGTGCATTCGAACCCGAAGCGGTGATGTTTCCACCTATAGCAAAGGAAGGATCGACAGAACAGGCTTGTAATGCCACAGCTAACATCGAGGAAGTCGTAGTTTTACCATGTGTTCCAGCAACAGCAATACTTTTTGATTCTGACATAAGGATTGAAAGAGCAGAAGCTCTAGTCAGCGTTTGAATCTGTAACTCTTCGGCACGGTTCAACTCAACATTGTTTTTAGAAATTGCATTTGAGTACACGACAAGATTTGCCCCATCCACATTTTCAGAGGCATGCGAGGTAGTGATAGTGGCTCCCAAAGCTTTGAGTGCAGATATCACCGATGAATCCTTTGTATCTGAACCTGTGACTGAAATACCATGTGTTAAAGCTATCCGTGCTAATCCGCTCATCCCTGCGCCACCAATACCGATGAAATGAATGCGCTTACCTACCAATGATGAAAGCGTTGGTTTCATTTCTTTAGAGCAAATTCTGCTAGCGCAACGATTTTTTCTGCGGCCATTAAATCCTCGCCAGTTCCAGATACTGAAGATTGAGAAGATTCAAAGATGAGCCCCTCTATGTTTTCCTTTATGTAACTAACAGTAAACTGTTTTTGATCAATTACTCTGGCTCTTCCTGCATCAACCAAAGAAGTGGCATTGACCATCTGTTCACCGTTTCCTATTGGCAGAGGCACAAAAAGAGCGTAACGCCCAAGAGCTCGAAATTCGCTACATGTGACCGCACCACTTCGACTAATAACAAGATCTGCGGCCAAATACGCATCTGCCATCTGATCTACGTATGAGACAGCTTGATATCCATGGGATGAGGCTGGCAACTGGTTAAGGCGTCCGACAGAATGAAGAACTGAATAACCATGTTTCTGAAATTGATCAAGTGAGTTTTCGATGACTGTATTAATTGCTACCGAACCTTGAGATCCCCCCATAACAAAAATCAATGGATCCGTAGGTTTGAAACCTAATCTTGTTTTTGCTTGGGTACGGGCCACTGTCCAATCCTTAGTGGCATCTTCATAGGCAGCAGAGACATCAGATCTGAGTGGGAGTCCGGCCAAAAGCGCGTTTGAAAATCGACCTTTCTCTACAGGATGTGCAACGGCAAGATGTGGAGTGAAAACAGCTCCAACTTTGTTTGCCCAACCTGGCTTGGCGTTGGCTTCATGGATGACTATTGGAATCCTTCGAGTTCGCGCAGCAATGTAGGCAGGAGCACTTACATAACCACCAAAACCAATCAATAAATCAGAGCCTGCAAGAATCTTTCGGCAAGAAACAATTGATGAGACAAGATCAAAAGGTATTTTTAGCCATGAAAATGAAGGTCGTCTAGCAATTGCAACTTTTGGAATGATTCTTAAGTCAAAGCCTGCTTCTGGAACAATAGTTGTTTCTAAACCCTTAGCTGTTCCTATGAATAGACAAATATCTAAAGGATGTAGTTTCTTCCACTCACGTGCCACTGCTAAGGCTGGTTGAATGTGCCCAGCTGTGCCTCCACCTGCAAAAACTACTGTAGCCATCTGTTCCCCGTAGCTTGTAACTCTTTATAAATCGTTGGATCTCGCCGCGCAGCGCCAAGTACAAATCCAATCGCAATAAAGGTAGCTATCAATGATGAACCACCGTAGGAAAGTAGAGGCAGAGTCACGCCAACTACAGGTAAAACACTTATTGCTGAACCAATATTGAGAACTGTTTGGATTCCAATCCAACAACCTATCCCAGATGATACGTATCTAACCATTGGATCCTTGGCTCTCATGGCAATTTTAAAAATAGAGAACAGGAGGATGCTCATTAAGAATAAGGTTGCCAAGGTTCCAAATAAACCTAGCTCTTCTCCAATGACAGAAAAAATAAAGTCAGTGTGAGCTTCAGGCAGATTTCCCCATTTTTGACGAGAAGCACCCAATCCGACTCCAAAGAAACCTCCACTTGCTAGCCCTAAAAGGCTATGTGCAGGTTGCCAACCGAAGAGTTTGTATTGATCTTCGGCGAATGGATTTACAAATGCCATGAACCTTTGAACTCTATAAGGAGATGTCAGAACCAGAATAGCCAGAGCTAAAAAGCCAGCACTTAATACAAATCCAAAGGCACGCAGTTTTAGACCAGATACCCAAAGAAGGCCCACCAATATGAATCCAAATACTGACGCACTTCCTAAATCATTCCCAATTAAGATTAAAATCATGCATAAGAAAAATGCAGGTGCAATTAATACCAATACGTTGGCGTGAATTCGACCCGAAGCTTCCTGCTTTGCCAGAATGTATCCGGCCCATAAAATCATTAAGAATTTAGCAAACTCACTTGGTTGAATGACAATAAAACCTAAACTCAGCCAGTTTTGATTACCACTTGTTGAGTTACCAAAAATCTGGACAAATATAAGCATGAGTACTGAAACTAGAACTCCTGAACGAGCAATGATCTTCCAATGGTAAAGCGAGATTCTTGAAAGAACCCAGGCCATAGGAATTGAAAAGACTAGAAAGAGTAACTGACGAGCTGCCACGGCATAAGTTGAACCTTTAGTTTCTAAAGAGTCGATCGAGGATGCTGAGAAAACCATTATCAGTCCAAGCAGGCTTAACAATAATGTGCTTCCTGCCAACATGTAGTAAAGGTTTACTGGCTTTGTAAAAAAACTCTCTTTTGTCTTATTTTGCATGTGAGACCAACTTCTTAACCGCAGCCGCAAATCGATCTCCACGATCTGCGTAAGAAACAAATTGATCCATCGATGCGCAGGCAGGGGCCAGAAGCACGCTGTCTCCTGCGGTTGCAAAAGTTAATGCTTTAGTTACTACCTCTTCCATCAATGAGTTATCTGCTTGGCCCTTTACATAGCTGCTAGGTGCTTCAATTTTCTCTCTTGGAACATCTGGAGCAAATTTTTGTAAGGCGCGCTCAATCAAATCTGAGTCTTCACCAATCAAAATCACGGCCTTAATTCGCTTCTTGCAACGCTGAACTAAACCCTCCATGTCGGCACCTTTTGCCAAACCACCAGCAATCCAAATAACGGATAAATGAGAGTTTAATGAAGCGATAGCAGCATGTGGGTTGGTTGCCTTGGAATCGTCAATCCAAGATATTGAGTCATTTTCAAGAATTATCTCTATTCGGTGTTTTCCTGGTCGAAACTCTTGTAATGCCTTTTGAATCACTTTATGTGGAACATCTATTGAAAGAGCCAGAGTCGCTGCGGCCATAGCATTTGAAACATTATGGGGAATTGTTGGTTTTACATCATTTATCTCACAGATCATCTCTGCTTCCATCGGATCAGAAACGAAGCAGCGATCAACGATTAATTCTTCTACCACTCCGATTTCACCTGGGGCAGGAGTATTAAGAGTGAAAAAAACTTTGCGTCCCTTCCATGATGCTGAGCGCGAAACAACTTCTCCATCATCGGCATTTAGAATTGCGATCTCACTTTTTTCTAGAAGAGATAACTTGGCTTGTGCGTATAAGTCAAAACTAGAGTGCCAATCAATATGATCATGTGCGATGTTCAAAATAGCCGAGCTATGAAACTGCGCATTTTTAACCCAATGTAGCTGAAAGCTTGAAAGCTCTAAAACTAAATAATCAAGTGGATCTGCTTGTTCAACTGCATCTATGACAGTCTCTCCTAAGTTTCCGCAGGCCTTAGCCTTTAACCCAGCTGTCTGTAAAATCTTGGCGACCATCTCGACGGCTGTCGTTTTGCCGTTAGTTCCAGTTATCGCCAACCATTTCTGACTGGGTGCAATCTCTAACTTAATCTGCCATGCCAAATCCACTTCATTGAGTATTTCTAACCCACTTTTTAAGGCCTTCACTAATAAAGGGTGGTCCAGTCTCCAACCAGGTGAAACAACTACTGCATCAAAATTTTCTAAACTAATCCCATCGGTTTTGATTCCCTCATCAGAGTAATCATCTGCAATTGTTACTTGGCTTCCATGGGCCTTAAGTGATCGAGCAACTGACTTTCCAGTAACACCGGCTCCTAGTATTAGGAAATTTCTGTCAGTTAGATTTGAACCCATGGTTACTTCGCCACCCACTGCGCATAGAAAAGTCCTAGGCCTAGAGCCACTGATAATCCAGAGATGATCCAGAAGCGAATAACTATTGTTATCTCTTCCCAGCCCTTTAGTTCGAAGTGATGATGCAAAGGCGCCATTCTAAATACTCGTTTGCCGCCACTAACTTTAAAATAAAATGTTTGAATCAGGACAGACAAAGTAATGATTACAAATAAGCCACCAAGTGGAATGAGAAGAAGTTGAACTCTCAAAGTTGCTGCAAAAGCTGCAATCGCACCACCGAGTGCCAAGGAGCCTGTGTCACCCATCATAATTTTTGCTGGAGCCGTATTCCACCAAAGAAAGCCAGTACATGCTCCCGCAAAAGCTGCAGCTAACACGGCTAAATCCAAAGGATCTCGAACCGCGTAGCAACCAGCTGTAACCTCTGCTCCACAGCTTTGACCAAACTGCCAGACTCCAATAAGAACAAAGGCTAGAAAAACCATAATTGCTGCGCCAATTGCTAATCCATCTAAACCATCTGTGAGATTAACGCCATTGCTCGCAGACAGCACCATTAAAACGATCCAAAGAATCACAACAGTTGTGCCAAGATAAATACTCGTTTCGCGCACCGCTGATAAATACTGTGAAATTGGGGTAAGCGAAAATTCGTTCATAAACTGCAAACCAAGATAGGCAAATCCACCAGCAGCAAGGGCTTGGCCCGTTAATTTGTATCGACCTTTAAGGCCTCTTGAGTTTTGCCTAGATACCTTTAACCAGTCATCGAGAAAGCCAATTACTCCTAAAGAAACAACCAGAGCAATAACTAACAAAGCCGATGCTGTAACTGGCGTCAATGTAACTAAGTGCGAAAAGAGATATCCAAGTATGGTTGCCAGAATAAAAATTATTCCACCCATAGTTGGTGTTCCATGCTTTATATGATGAGTACTAGGACCATCATCGCGAATTATCTGTCCAAATCCTTTTTTCTCTAGGATGCGAATCAAAATACGTGTACCAAAGAGAGCGAAAACTAACGCAAACGCTCCAGAAATAAGAATCTGTCTCATTTTTCAACTCCGCTCTTATCTAGCCAATCACTTTCAATCTTTTGAGCTAAAACTTCTAGACCTTCTGATCGTGATGCTTTAACCAAAACAACATCTCCGGCTGAGAAATGTTCCATCAGTAGCGCCGCTTCCTCAATATTTTCAACATGGTGAACGCGCATAGTTCCCGTACTTGCGCCATAATCCGGTTGATTGATTGCAACTAAGTGATCGACTCCGATCTCTTGGGCAAGGGTGCCAATTTTCTTGTGGGCAATAGCTGTTGACTCGCCGAGCTCATGCATTTTTCCTAAGAAGGCCCATGAGGACCCGCCTCGTTCCTGCGCAAATAACGTTAGTGAACGAAGGGCCGCGGTCATAGATTCAGGATTTGCATTGTAGGCATCATTAATAATCAAGAGGCCAAAGATGTCATGGAGCTCCATCCGCCATTTACTTTTTATCTCAGCGGTTGAAAGTGAACTCGCAATTAATTCGATTGGTAGCTCCAATGCAGTTCCTACTGCTGCAACTGCTAACGCATTTGCAATTTGATGCGCCCCGACAACTCTCATTCCTACGGCATCTCGACCTGAAGGTGTCACAATTTCAAAATGCGGGCAACCTTCTCGAATTTCTACATCTGCGGCTCGTACTTCTTGATCATTGCCAAAGAAAATAACTCTACCTTTATGAAGCTTTGCCATTTCAGGTGTAAACAAATCATAGGTTCCTAGGACTGCAATTGATTTCTCATCAAGGGAGGAAATCAACTCTGACTTTGTTTGTGCAATTGCTTCTACTGATCCAAATTCTCCCAAGTGAGCCGAACCAACGGTGAGAACAACACCAATATTTGGCTTAGCAATCAGAGATAAACGGGCAATATCGCCTTTGTGGCGCGCGCCCATTTCAAGAATGCAAAAACGTGTTCTCTCGTCGCACTCAAGCAATGTAATTGGAAGTCCCAAATCATTATTAAATGATCCAAGAGGAGAAACAGTTGGACCAACTGCGCTCAACATATGTGCAAGTAAATCCTTAGTGCTTGTTTTACCCTGCGAACCGGTAATTCCTATGACGGTTAAATTCTCCAAACGTGAGCGTACGAATGTTGCTAACGTTGACAATGCTTGAACGACATCTTTTACAACTATACAAGGGCCATCAATTCGTCTAGATGTCAGCGAGAAAACTGAGCCGGCGCGATAAGCATCCGCTGCAAAATCATGTCCATCGAATTGATCACCCTTTAGCGCCAAGAAAATTGATCCTGGGATTGCTTTTCTTGAATCAAAAACAGGGGGTTGTGAAACTAGTAAATCCTTGTCGCAATGGATTTCTCCTCCGAGCAAAAGTGCAATCTCGCCAGCTGTTAAGGTAATCATTTTTTATCCTCTATTGCCCGCGCTAACTCAATTCGATCATCAAATGGAAGTATGACACCGTTAACTTCCTGACCTTTTTCATGGCCCTTACCAAGCACAATGACTAGATCTCCATCTTTAGCTTCATTGACAGCTGCCTTAATTGCTTGAGTTCTATCTTCAATCACGGCGCTCGGTTCATTTATCTCTAGACCTAAAACCATTTGAATCAAAATCTCCTGCGGCTTTTCACTTCGCGGATTATCACTTGTAAAGATTGCTACATCGGCGCCTTCTTGCAGCGCCTTGCCCATTAACACTCGCTTTGATGAGTCTCTGTCTCCCCCGCAGCCAAGTACTGCAATCACGCGACCATCTGTTATCTCACGTGCAGTTTCAAGCACTCGCGAAACTGCATCAGGTGAGTGGGCATAATCGATCATCGCGATAAAACTCTGACCCAATGCAATCGATTCGAGCCGACCACTGGCCCCAGACAGAGAAGGCAGCAATGCCGAAATATCTAGAGGGTCAATCCCACTCTCTGCCGCAAGTGCAACTGCCATAAGAAGGTTATCGTAGTTATATCCGCCATGGAGTTGAACTTTTCCTTCAATAAGAATTCCGCCACTGCCACGTATTGCAATATGAGCACCAATGTAATCTCGTGAAATCTTGGTGTAATGCCAACTCGCTTTTGTATCAAGTCGCGAAAGAGTCATAGTTGGTAATTCGGTTTGAGCCGCCAGCATTGCTCCATGTTGGCTGTCTATGTTTATAACTGCAAGATCTGCATACTCATGGGTGAAAAGTTTTGCTTTTTCAGCAAAGTAATTTTCCATATTTTTGTGAAAATCTAAGTGATCTTGTGAAAGATTTGTGAATCCGACTACTGCAAAATGGCTGCCTCGTATGCGATCAAGTGCAATAGCGTGACTTGAGACTTCCATAACTAGATTACGCATATGTCGCTCACGCATTACAGCCGATAGAGCTTGAATTTCACTGCTTTCTGGAGTGGTTCTAACGCTTTTTATTGACTCTGATCCAATCAGAGTTTCGACTGTTCCGATGAGTCCACTTTCACGGCCCGCTCCAGTCATTATTTGATGGAGCAATGTTGTGACAGTTGTTTTTCCATTTGTCCCTGTTACGCCAACACTATACAAATCTCTCATTGGCTCGCGATAAAACCATGCACTAATCACACCTGCTGCACGTCGAGGGTTGTTAGAAACTATTACTGGAAGATTTTTCACCTTTGATGCACCAACACTGTCGGTGAGTACAGCAACGGCCCCCTTAGTAGCTGCATCAGATGAGAAATCCGCTCCATGGAAATTTTCCCCAGGCAATGCTATGAAAAGATCTCCCGGCATAATCTCTTTACTTGATTGAGATAAACCATGTACTCCAATAGTGCCATCGCCGACAATCTCTGCATCGATGACAGCGCGGATAGCCTCAAGGCTTACCTCAAAGGATTCAATTGGCCTGAGCACGTAAGACCTTTTTCTGAGCATTCAACTGCGCTTCATTGAGGGCAACTTTTTTTACTTTTTCCTGAGTTGGAGCTATTCCTTGTGACTGCAAAACAAATGACATGACCTCTTTGAATACCGGGCCACCTAACGCTCCACCCCAGTGCAATCCTTTTGGATCTTGAATAGTCACATTAATAACGTAGGCAGGCTTATCTGCTGGCGCAAAACCAATAAATGAGGCTGTATATCCGCGATAGCAACCGCATGTGTCATCAATTCGCTGAGCTGTTCCTGTTTTACCTGCCACTCGATACCCAGCAATGGCGGCGGTAGGCGCCGTTCCCTGCGCAGAGACGACGGTTTCCATCATCATTCTCATCTGCTTGGCCGTTGTGGCACTGACAACTCGTACTGCCTTTTGTTTCTTAGTTGGAGTGTAATTGCCACTTGAGTCACTTGTACCAGCAATAACAGTTGGTGGAACTCTTACTCCATCATTTGCAATCGTTGCAAAAATACTTGTAGCTTGCATTGTGTTAAGTGAATATCCCTGCCCAAAAGCTACTGTAGGAGCAGTTGTTCCGGACCAATCACTAACTTGCAAAAGTTTTCCTCGTGATTCACCTGGTAATCCCGCCTCAGTTTTGACCCCAACTCCAAATTTAGTTAAGTAGTCATACAAGCTTTGATTCGAAAGCATCTCACCAATTAGAATTGATCCTGTATTGCTTGAAACCGCCAAAATCCCTGATGTGGTCAACCGTTGAGTTGGGTGGGGTTCATGATCACTGAAAACTTTATCTGCTCGCTTTAATTTATAAGGAACTGTTAAAACACTCTCTGGAGTGATCTTTTTCTCCTCAATAGCAGCGGCCAAAGTCATAATTTTTCCAGTTGAACCGGGTTCATAAATGTCTTGAACCGATGGATTTCGCATTGCAACCAGTGAAACTTTTTTAGTGTTATTTGGATCAAAAGTAGGAGCAGTTGCGTGTGCCAAAATGTGGCCCGTCTTTGGATCCATTACGATCACTGTTCCACTTAGAGCATTAGATGAGTTAACTGCCTTGGCAATTGCCTTTGATGCAACCCATTGAATATCTCGATCAACAGTTAGCCGAACTGAGGTCCCAGTTTGAGCGGGAATTATCTCCGACTGCGAACCAGGAATCTCGGCTCTGTATCCATCTGCGTATGAATACTTGCCATTTACTCCTGAAATCTTAGAGTTCATACTGGATTCAAGCCCAGTGGCTCCAATGCCTTCGTGATTTACAAATCCAACAAGAGAAGCAATCAGATGACCAGATGGATACTCGCGAACATAACTTCGTTCAGGATAAAAACCAATTATTCGCTCTGGGCTCATCGGTTCATACTGTCCGTTGTATGCAGCGATAGCTTCAGTCAACTTAAGCCACGTAGCCGGCTTTGCATTTCGTGCCACCATGTTCCATTTTCGAGTACCTGTCACCGCCAGCTCTACTTCAGCCTCTGGCAAACCGAGAATCGGTGCGGCCAACTTTGCAACTTTGGCTGGATTTAATATCTGTGTTTGATCTACGACGATGCTAATCGCTGCCACGCTTCGGGCAAATGCCACACCATGAATATCAGTGATATCTCCCCTGGGTGCTTGCAGGGTGCTGACCTTTTCCATCTCATCAAAAGCTTTTAAGCGATACTCGCTGGCTTGAATAGCTTGAATCTGAACTAATCGAACTCCAAACAAAAGAACAATAAACGCAGTCAATAAAACTAATGTTCTAATTCTCGAATGAGATAAGTTGAAATTACCCATTTTTGATCACGTCTTTTTCAGGACTGGTATTTAAATCTAAAAAGTTTGGAACCTTCGAAGGCTTCATGCCAAGTTCAGTGGCTTTTCTAGCAAGTGCTTCGGGCGAAGAGATTGCATCTATCTCTCTTGCAATAGCCTCTCTCTGATCGCTGACTAATTTAGCCTCTGCCTTTAACTCTGAAAGCTTGAAAGCATCTTGTGCTAATAATGTGTTTATTAAAAGCAAAAATAAGAGTCCAATGACGCCAACTATTGAGACAAAAACAGCAAAGAATTTGCGATCTGCCTGTTTTCCAGCAGTTGGTTCGGGCACAAGTTTGAGTGCAACTTCAGCGGTCTTTTCAGTCAGGATTTTTTTAGAACGGGTAACGGCTGGAGCAAGCGAGGTGAGTGCCATTATGCGGCCACTCTTTCAATCGCTCGAAGTCGAACCGATTGTGATCGTGAGTTTTCTTCGACTTCTTCATCAGTTGGTCCCTGACTTCCACGAAAAACCAAGGCAAACTTTGCGGCAAATTCTGGAAGTTCCACCGGAAGTTCGCGTGGAGTCCCAGAGGTACTAGCTGACACAAAAATCTCTTTAACGATTCGATCCTCAAGTGATTGAAAAGACATAACTACTAACCGAGCTCCAATATTTAAAATCTCTAGTGCAGCTGGAAGCGCGCGACTAATGCTTCCAAGCTCATCATTTGTCTCAATGCGAAGTGCCTGAAAGGTTCTCTTGGCTGGATTACCACCGGTTCGACGAGTTGCCGCTGGAATTGCTTCCTTTACTAAAGCAGCTAGTTGAGCAGTCGAATTCATGGGTGCGATCTCTCGAGTTTTTACTATCGACTCAACAATTCGAGTAGCGAATTTTTCTTCACCATAAGTTCTTAAAATTCGAACCAACTGACCAGGCTCATATGTATTGACTATCTCTGCCGCTGTTAAGGATTGCCTGCGATCCATACGCATATCTAGTGGAGCATCTTGGGAGTAAGAAAAACCTCTATCAGATTGATCTAACTGCATTGATGATGTGCCAAGATCAAATAGAGCGCCATCGATTTTCTTAAAGCCAAAGCTGCTTACAACTTCACCAATGGCATCAAAACTTTGGTGAGCTGTCAGAAGTCGATCTCCAAATTCAGCAAGTCTGATGCTGGCTTTTGAGATTGCTTCAAGATCTCGGTCAATTGCTATCACTGTTAGATGTGGAAACTTTTGGAGTAGAGCTTGAGTATGTCCACCAAGGCCCAGCGTTGCATCAACAACAACTGGATTTTCCGAAGATTCAATTGCGGGAGAAAGAAGGTCGATGCAGCGATCACGCATTACAGAAATATGTTCGTTTTCGATACTCACTTGTCCCCCTTTTCTTATTGACATCCCGCTTCATTTTTTTTACATCAGCTCTCATCTCTGGTCACTGCCGGCCGACGGATCTAAAGTTGTAACGGCACCGGGGAAGGGGTGTCGCTACTTTCGAGGGGTCGGCAGTGGCCACAAATGAGAGTTAGAACAAACCTGGAAAGACCTCCTCTGACACTTCAGCAAAGCTCTTTTCACGATCGGCTAAATATTCATTCCAGGAATTTGAATCCCAAATTTCTACTCGTGTATTTGCACCTATGACAACGCAGTCTTTTTCTAATCCTGCATATGTTCGAAGTGCTTGAGGAATCGTCACTCGACCTTGACGATCAGGAATTTCATCGTGTGCACCGGCAAACATCACGCGGCTGTAATCACGTGCTGACTTTGCAGTAACTGGTGCTTGTTTAAGTGTTTGAGTAATTTCAGAAAACTCTTGTGATGGAAAAACATAAAGACAACGTTCTTGTCCTTTAGTGATTACCAAACCTGCTGAAAGCTCTTCGCGAAATTTCGCCGGAAGAATGAGGCGACCTTTTTCATCTAAGCGTGGTTCGTGGGTACCAAGAAACATCCTCACTCACCCACTTCCCCTAGATAAAGCTCTTTTGAAAGCAGGCTCAACCGCCTGCATAATTCCCCACTTTACTCCACTTTTCCCCTTTTTCAACCACCTTTCCCCATATTTACCCCCTTTGCCCCCACCTGGACCCCACTGGGTTTTGCCCCTCGAGCGCTAGTGGGGTTGGAGGGCTGGGTCTGCCAGCTGGAAACGGGCACAAAAAAACCCTCCTGGTGGAGGGTCGAAAGTTAGGTTAAGTAGTGAGTCAATCCGCTAAAAAAAGGCGCGGATAGCTCCTAGATACAGGTGTTACTGGTTATTGCGCTCATCCCAGCGCTTATCCATGCGATCGCGAAGTTTTGAACTCTTTTTTACCTTGCCGGCGCCATTTGATCTCTTTGAAAACGCTTTTGCTGTACCCACGGCCGAGAAGCTAGAAATTACGGTGATAACGCCAGTCAATGCGATGAGGAAGCCAACGATCCCGATTGGGGCATTTTTGCTAATTACTCCAGCCAAGACTGTTACCAAGCCAAGAAGTAAAAGAGCCGCTCCCTTGAAAATTCTATTCTTTGAAGGAGTTAGCGGAGATGCCGATAGTGCAGATACAAGGCGTGGATCCTCAGTTAAAAGGGCAGCCTCCATCTCATCTAGGAGGCGCTTTTCTCGATCAGATAGTGGCACCTGCTCAGAATAGAACAGATTTGCCTGACTTGCTACTCCTCCTGCTCATCACCAGAATCAATCAGCCGAGCAGGGCGCACAGAGCCTGCTCCAAAGCGCTCACGTGCTTTATCTATGGCGCCTTCTGCCTCTCGCCAGCCTTTTTCTCGCTCACCAAGCATCATTTGGACTGGCGCTCCGTCGGTTAAATTCTCCAAACTCACTCCCACAAGTCGAAGACGCGCGCGATCAATTCCTAGGGCTTCGTAAAGAGTCTTTACTACTTCATATACATCGTGGGTTCCATCAATTGGTAGAGGCAAAGTTTTCGATCGATTAATTGTTGAGAAATCCCCAAAGCGAACTTTGATGCTAATTGTCTTTGCAAATAATCCTTTATCCCGAAGTCTAGAAGTTGCGCGCTCGCAGAGCTTTAAATACTCACGCAAGATCTCTTCTGGATTATCAAGATCAGTTGGAAAAGTCTCTGCAGCACTAATACTTTTTTCGCCGTCATGTGGTGCAACATCTCGATAATCCCTACCCCAGGAAAGCTCATGTAATGTCGCACCCGCTGCTTCACCAACTGCGCGAATCAAGGTTGTTCGGGGCAACTTGGCAATGTCTTCGATGATCCGAAGACCTAGGCGCTCTAAAACTTCAGCAGTTTTTGGACCAACACCCCACATCGCTGAGATCGGAAGCGGGTGCAAGAAATCTAAAATCTGTTCTGGGGCAATTTCTAGCATCCCATTTGGCTTGCAATGTGTTGATGCTAATTTAGCAATGAACTTGGATGGAGCGATTCCGACAGAACAGGTTATTCCTTCTTGGCTTTCTACTTTTGCGCGAATTGCTGTTGCAATCTCACGGCCAGTTCCTAATAGTTTCTTAGCTCCAGTGACATCTAAAAATGCTTCATCGACTGAAACTGGTTCGACGTTTGGAGTAAAGCTGTCAAAAATCTCCATTATGTTTGTAGAGACCTCTTGATACCTGGCCATATCTACCGGCAAAAAAACTGCATGTGGTGCCAACCGCCTTGCTTGACTTACAGGCATTGCAGAATGGACTCCAAATTTTCGAGCTTCATAATTTGCCGCCGAGACCACACCCCGTGTGCCCATTCCAATCACAACGGCTTTGCCTTTTAACTCAGGATTATCGCGCTCTGCAACGGATGCAAAGAATGCATCCATATCTACATGAAGAATTGTGGCCTGCGTTGGCCCATCAATTGAATTCATATTACGAGGGTACTTTGTTTGGTGCTCCAACTTTCGTAGGCAGCGCGCAGGTCCCAGACTCCAGTAGCTCTGATAGATATTCCCCTAGCCCCAGTTCGACGAGTTACTCCCCTAACTAGCAATAAGGATGTTGAATACAAAACATTTGCATACTCCCCCTGAACATCTGTAAAGAAAGTTGAATCGCTACACCCATATCCATCATCTAGGGTTAAAAAAATAACTCTCTTGCCCGATCGAACTGGCGGTGTCTGCATTGCAACCTTAACCCCTGCCACTAAAACCGATGATTGAGAGCGCTGTTTTAAAAGGTCGCTAGAACGTACTGCACCAATTGAATTAAGAAATGCTCCATAGAACTCAATTAAATGACGTGACATATCTATTCCGAGGCGATCTACTTCATACTTAACGCTCTCAGCCGAAGACATTGCAGGCAGACCACTGCTAGTGAGTTCAGGGGGTGCAAAACTTAAATTCATCTGCGCACCTGAAACTACTGCTACTGCCGATTTCTGTAGATCCGAAAAATGCAGCAATAAGTCTCGGCGATTAACATCAGGATGCAAACAGTCAAATGCTCCCGTAAGGATCATGCTTTCAATAACTGGCGTGCTAGCACCTGAGCGACGAACAAAATCAGTTAGATCAATGTATGGCCGAGCAGCAATAATTGATGCAATTTCACTATCACTGATTCCACTAATTGTTGAAAGTGCAATACGAATTGAATTTCCATGCTCTTCAACGCGATAAACCGCATCTGATGCATTGGCATCAAGAGGTGCGATCGTAATTCCCATCTGCCGTGCTTCATCAACAATTAAACGTTTGGGATACATTCCTGGATCAT
>WLEB01000050.1 GCA_009704505.1 Actinomycetota bacterium
ATTGTTAAACGAAATACGCCAACAGATGCAACGCTAACAATCGATGGCATCCCGGCCTCACAGCAGGTGATTGTTTAACCGCTATCCTTAAACCATGGAGTTGTTTACATCTGTGGTCCTTGCCTTAACAGCAATTGCAATAGGTGTGGCGCTCATTGTTTTTGCATTTACCGGTCGCCAATCTAAAGCGCGACGTAGAAGTAACTGGAGGCAAAATCCGTAATGGTTTTTCAAATCCCCGAAGGTTTACATCAAGAGTTAAATCCGCTGGCCTGGATGGTGGGAACATGGCGCGGCAAAGGTCGCGGTGAATATCCAAACATCGAACCATTTGAGTTTGCACAAGAAGTTGTTTTTAACCATGACGGACGCAATTTTCTTAATTACTTTTCACGTTCATGGATTATCGATGCCGATGGCGAAATCGTTCGACCGGCAGCATCTGAAGTGGGTTTTTGGCGCGTGCAACCAAATAACATATTAGAAGTTGTTATCGCCCACAGCACAGGAATTAGTGAAGGCTGGGTCGGAACATATGACGGACCAAAGATTCAATTAGTTCTAGATCGTGGCTATGCCGCGCCATCAGCCAAAATTGTTTCAGAGGGAATTCGCCTATACGGTCTTGTTGCCGGCGAACTTTTCTTTGCATACGACATGGCTGCAGAAGGTAGTGAGCTACAAGCCCACATTTGGTCATCCCTTGAACGCCAGAGCGACTAACCAATGCTGGGAGAAGTTCTAGCAGAGTTAACACGCAGCGGTGTAGTTGAATCTGTTCATGCTGGCCACGTAGTTGTTCTAAACGCCGACGGATCAATTAACTTTCAAAAAGGTGATCCCACATTAAATGTTTATTCACGCTCATCTCTTAAATCAATCCAAGCATCTGCCATGGTGCGTGCTGGTCTAGATCTTGAACCGCGCTTGTTAGCACTTGTCTGCGCATCTCACGCCGGCACATCTATGCATCAAAACGGTGCGCTAGAGATTTTGGCTAAAGCTGGTTTAGATCAAGGTGCGTTGCAGTGCATGATCGATCGCCCGCTAGATGAAGAGCTTCGAAGAACACAGGATGCAACCAGGCTTGCAATGAACTGCAGCGGTAAGCATTCAGGAATGCTTTTAACCTGTGTGATTAATGGTTGGCCAACGCAAAACTATTTGGATCCAACCCATCCACTTCAGCAGCTGATCAAAAAAGAAGTAGAAACAATGAGCGGTGAACCAGTTGCGCTTACAAGTGTGGATGGGTGCGGTGCGCCGCTGTTTTTGTTTTCACTGATTGGTTTAGCACGTGCGATACAGAACCTAACGCTTAGTTCTGATCCCATTCATCAGCGCGTGATTAACGCCTGTCGCAGCTATCCAGAGATGGTCTCTGGTCCAGGTCGTCTTGCTACTTACATGATGCAAAACGTTGAAGGTTTGTTTATGAAAGATGGGGCAGAGGCGGTCAATATTGCATCGTTATCTGATGGCCGCAGTTTTGCAATCAAAATTAGCGATGGAAGTATGCGAGCAATGCCAGCAATTTCGGGGGCGTTAATTAAGCGCTGGGGCTTTGATGCGCAGGAAAAAACTG
Organism: Actinomycetota bacterium; assembly: GCA_009704505.1. GTDB lineage: Bacteria > Actinomycetota > Actinomycetes > Nanopelagicales > Nanopelagicaceae > Planktophila. The sequence continues at coordinate 1,586 of WLEB01000050.1, forward strand.
AAAATGTCTACGGTGGGGGCGTTGAAATCGGCCTCATTCGCGCAACGCTGTAAGTACGCGTACCCTTAAATCCTATGAATGGCCGTATAGCAACGTTAATGGTGCACACATCGCCTCTGGATCAAGCAGGTATTGGCGATGCAGGTGGCATGAACATTTACGTTGTTGAATCGGCCCAACGCATGGCTGAAATGGGAGTAAGTGTAGATATCTTCACTCGCAGAACAGATGCAGCTGCACCAGAGATCGTTGAGATCTCACCTGGGGTGCGTGTTAGACATTTTGATTGTGGCCATGGACAGTTAACTAAAGAACAGTTGCCCGCGCACATTGCAGGTCTGTCTAGAGCGTTTTTGCAGATCATGAGAAAAGAAAATTACGATGTTATTCACTCTCATTACTGGCTATCAGGAAAAGTTGCGATGGCTGCTGCAAAAGAGTTATCAATTCCTTTAGTGCACACCATGCACACAACGGCGCGAGTAAAGAATTTGAACTTGGCCGAAGGTGAATCACCAGAGCCAATGATCCGCGTGCAGGGTGAAACACAGGTTGTGCAGGCTGCAGATGCGTTAATTGCAAATACAGATGCCGAAGCTGCAAGCCTTGTGACTTTATATGATGCTTGCCCAGACATTGTTCATGTGGTTACACCAGGTGTAAACCTTCACACCTTCACACCTGGCACCGGTAGAAGCGCTGCGCGCACAGAAGTTGGACTGCCACAGGATGCATTGGTGGTCTCATTTGTTGGTCGCATTCAGCCGCATAAAGGACCAGAGGTTTTAATCCGTGCAACAAATGAAATGATTAAGCATTCACCAGCGCTTCGCCCCAAGTTGATCGTCAACATTATGGGCGGTGCATCAGGTGCTAAAACTGAAGAAGTAGATCGATTAAAAGAGCTTGCAACATGGTTAGAACTAGATGATGTTGTCAGATTTGCACCCCCTGTTGAAAGAGAGAGCTTGCCTGCTTGGTATCGCGCAGCGGATTTGGTCTGTGTTCCAAGCTATAGCGAAAGTTTTGGATTAGTTGCACTAGAGGCACAAGCTTGTGGAACTCCAGTTGTTGCAACTGCTGTTGGTGGATTGCGAACTGCTGTTGCAGATGGTTTTTCTGGAGTTCTAGTTGATGGACATGATCCAAAAGCTTGGTCTTCTGTTGTTACTCGCCTGCTACAAGAGCCACAGCGCCGTGTGCTGCTTTCTGTGGGAGCTATCGAACATGCCTCACACTTTGGTTGGGACAGCACAGCCCGTGGCACGCTAGATATTTACGATCAGGTTATTGGGACTGCCCAAAAGTCTTTGGAAGCGTAAATGGCCGGAATAGATCCACGAGCGATTATTGAAGAGTTTTTAGATTCTCATGATCTGGAATATGAACGCAAAGATTCCAATACTTTCTTAGTTACTTTGCCTGGTGAGAAAAAACTGGAAACACACTGCGCACTGATTGTTGGCGATCATTCGCTGAGCATTAACGCCTTTGTGATTAGAAAACCAGATGATAATGAGGCAGCTGTTCATTCCTGGTGTATGACTAAAAATGCATCCATGTATGGGATTGCCTTTGCTATCAACGAGCTAGGCGATATTTTCTTAGTAGGCCGGCTTCCTTTGTTTGCCGTCACAGATCGTGAGCTAGATAGATTGATCGGATCTGTTTTACAGTACAGCGACAATTCTTTCAATCCATTACTAGAGCTTGGCTTTGCCAACGCCATTCGTCGTGAGTGGGCTTGGCGAGTATCTCGCGGCGAATCGCTATCAAACTTAGATGCCTTTAAACATTTGGTTTAGGATAGGGGCATGAGCAACTTCGAACTTATTCTTTTGCGCCACGGTGAATCCGAGTGGAATGCAAAGAATCTCTTTACCGGTTGGGTCGATGTTGCACTTTCTCCAAAAGGTGAAGATGAAGCACGCCGTGGTGGTGCTCTACTTGCACAGCGCAACCTGCTGCCAGATCTAGTTCACACATCTTTGCTACGCCGTGCTATTCACACATCGCAGTTGGCGTTAGATGCATGTGATCGTCACTGGATCCCTGTTAAACGCTCCTGGCGGCTCAATGAGCGCCATTACGGAGCGTTGCAGGGCAAAGATAAGGCTGCGACTTTGGCGCAGTACGGTGAAGAACAGTTCGCGTTGTGGCGCCGTAGCTTTGATGTGCCACCTCCTGCAATCGATGACAACAATGAATTTAGCCAAGCAAAAGATGTTCGCTACGCAGATCTTGGTGCACTAGCGCCAAAGACTGAGTGTTTAAAAGATGTTATCGAGCGCATGCTTCCGTATTGGAAAGAGTCGATCGTTCCGGATTTAACTGCAGGCAAGCGCGTGCTTGTTACTGCCCATGGCAACTCATTGCGCGCCTTGGTTAAACACCTAGATGGCATTTCAGATGCTGATATTGCAGGGCTAAATATTCCGACCGGAATTCCTTTGTATTACCAGCTAGATTCGAATTTGAAGCCTGTTGTTAAAGGCGGAGAATACCTGGATCCAACAGCAGCCAAAGCTGCGATAACAGCCGTTGCAAACCAAGGTAAAAAGTAAGAGATTGCCCGGTAAGGGCTAAGTACTAACTACTCTGTTTCAGTTACAACTGCTGCAGGAGCACTAACAGCAGCCCCTGATGTCACGTTGGCGTAGATATCTGCGGCCTCACGGACAAGTGCATCAACGGTAACTTCACCGGCGCGAGCAAAAAATAATGTGACAGAGGTTTGAACTCCTGCTGGCACGGTAAATCCAGAAGCAACTGCCTTAGCGTTAGCGATTTCTCCTTCAAAGACAACAGGAGCATTTTTTAGCAACGTTGTTGTTCCAGTTAAAGTGGCAACGGTTCCATTGATTGCAACGCCTAGAAGAGTATCTGGTGCGTCTTTGGCGTTAACAATTGTTCCTACCAAGACCGCACTTTGATCGGCAGTTGCAACTACAAGCAGATTTACGACTCTAATGTTGTTCTGTTCATTAATCACATAGGCCTCAACTCCATCTGTCACCTGAGTAATTTGTCTAGTTGATGCGTTTAACCCTGCACCGCACCCTGTTAATGAAACAGCTATTGTAAATATTGCAAAAATAGAAAGTGCGTGTTTGTGAGCCGACATATTCCAATTGTCTCACATCAAATAAGCAGTATTTCACGCTACTTATTCTGGGTTTTCTGATGCTGGGAATACTGGTAGAATTGACCCTCTAGCGAAGGGCATCACATGACATTTAAGGTCGGCGAAACCGTTGTTTACCCACATCACGGAGCAGCATTAATCGAAGCTATCGAAACTCGTGTGATTAAGGGTGAGGAAAAGACCTACCTAGTGTTAAAGGTTGCTCAAGGAGATCTAACAGTTCGCGTTCCTGCAGAAAATGTTGATCTTGTCGGAGTCCGCGATGTTGTCGACTCAGCAGGGCTAGATCGAGTATTTAGTGTCTTGCGCCAGCCATACACAGAAGAGCCAACCAACTGGTCACGTCGCTACAAAGCAAATCTTGAAAAGCTTGCATCAGGTGATGTTATTAAAGTCGCCGAAGTTGTACGCGATCTTTACCGCCGCGATCTTGACCGCGGTCTTTCAGCCGGAGAAAAGCGCATGCTTGCCAAGGCAAAGCAGATCCTAGTTTCAGAGCTTGCACTCGCAGAGCGCACCGATGAATTAAAGGCTGCTGTAATCCTTGACGAGGTTCTCGCTTCTTAACAAGTGAGCACA
>WLEB01000051.1 GCA_009704505.1 Actinomycetota bacterium
GTGTTAGTGCCATTGTGATTCTCCTTGTTTACTGAGCACGAATGCTTTTCGGTCTGATTCACGAAAAACTCGCTATCTCGATTGAAGGGCTAGGTTACCAGCGAGCCTTCCAAAGGGTGAAATCCGGAGAAAATCCCCGCTTACATCTCAGTGAGAGCTCGGGCTCTATCGCAGTCCTTAGCCATTTGTTCAAGCAATGGTTCTAGTCCATCAAATTTCAACGTATCTCGCAATCTCCAACCAAACTCTATGGTTGCACGTTTTGTGTATAGATCTAAATCGGTTTGATCCAGAGCATAGGCCTCAACCTGTCGGCCGCGAACGCCTTCAAACGTTGGATTAGTACCAATTGAAATTGCAGCAGGCCATCGATCAATTCCTACTGCAAGCCAACCAGCATATATGCCATCTGCTGGAATAGTTTGATTTTCTAAATCTCCTAAATTCGCAGTCGGGTAACCGATTTCTCGTCCACGTTTTTCTCCATGCACAACAATTCCATCTAAACGATGAGGGCGTGTGAGCATCGCACGGGCGTTTTCGACATCCCCTTCTATGACAGCTTTTCTAATTCTGGTTGAGGAAATTGTCTCTTCATTGGCATTTTCTAAATCCAAAATTACCGTTTCAAACTCTTTATGCAGCTTTAAGCTATCGACTGTGCCGACCGCTTTATGACCATAGGTAAAGTTCTTTCCAACAACTACCTTCGTAGCCTTGAGTTGATCAATTAGTACTTTACTTACAAAATCTTCAGGTGACATAGCAGCAAACTCTTTTGTGAACTTAATTACTGCAACCTGATCAGCATTGTGAATTTTCAGTAATTCAATTCGGTCAGTTAAAACAGTCAGAGCCGTAGGAGCGCGCTCAGGTGCAAATATTGAAGCAGGGTGTGGATCAAATGTTAGAGCGATAATCTTCTCTTCTCCTGCAATTTTTTTCGCACGATTGAGAATCTCTTGGTGGCCCTTATGGACACCGTCGAAATTTCCGATAACTACAACGCTCATGGCCACATTATCCACGAGTTAGTTAGCTGGAGCGAATACGGCCAAAGGCTTCGCTTTTCCATCAACGTTTTGAAGCAGCGCGATCAATTGGTTTGAACCGTCGATACCAGCATAGATTTTTGCATCTGGATTTGCTTCCAACGCTCTGCCGAATGAGAGTTCGATTTTCTCATCCAGCCCGATTTCTCTTACCGAAAAGGTTGTCCTAGCAACATCTGCAATATCTAATGTTTCAAAACTCTTACTCTTTAACTGCTCTAAGCTCACTGCGCCATCTAGACCAAAGCCTGCAATCCGTGTGCGGCGTAGAGAATTCAAGTGCCCACCGACCCCAAGTCCATCTCCACAATCTCGGGCGATGGCTCTGACAAAAGTTCCTGCCGAACAGGTAACTTGTATATCAATCTCTATTTGCAAATCAATTCTACGAATCTGAATTATCTCTAAGGATGAAATTGTGACATTTCTGGAAGGAAGCACGACTTCTTCACCAGAGCGAACCCTGTCATATGCGCGTTCACCATCGATTTTTACTGCAGATACTGAACTTGGTCGCTGAGAAATAACGCCCTTCATTTTTGCCAATTCATCCTTGATTTGTTGATCGGTGATTCCAGAGGCATCAGCAGTACTTATAACTTCACCTTGTGCATCATCGGTAACAGTTGCTGCGCCCAAAACAATAGTTGCGCAATAGTCTTTATCGCCATCTGTAATGTACTGAAGTAGCCGCGTGCCGTTGTTAAAACCCAAAACAAGAATCCCTGTGGCCATGGGATCTAATGTTCCTGCGTGTCCTACTTTGCGAGTTCCAAGTACGCGTCTGGCCACAGAGACAACATCATGGCTTGTCATTCCTGGCTCTTTATCAACCACCAGAAAACCATGCTGCATTCTTATTTTACTTCTCTGTTTGTGCTATTTGGCATTAGCTTTTCTCATCAATGACACGCGGTGCTTTATAGGGATCCTCACCACCGGCATACTCTGCATTCTTTCGTAGCTCTGCGACTTGTGCATCTTGCTCATGAACTTTTGCAAGTAAGGAATCAAGTGCAAGAGCACTTTCAGGTAGACCATCTTCAAAGAATTCGATGCTCGGTGTAATTCGCAGGGAGAGTTCGCGTCCAAGGGCTGAACGAATTGCACCCTTTGCACTTTCTAGTGCAGCTGCAGTTGCAGCCCGTTCTTCAAGGTCGCCAAGAACCGTGTAAAAAACAGATGCCTGTTGCAGATCGCCTGTCACTCTTGCATCAGTAACTGTTACAAAGCCAAGGCGCGGATCCTTGATCTTTGTTTCAAGTAGCTGCGCGACAATAACTTTAATGCGATCGGCAACCTTTAGCGTACGGTGTGATTGACCCATCTTTATGCTCTCTTTTTCTCGCGCATCTCAAAACACTCTACGAGATCGCCAACAGTGATCTCTTTCATGTTGCCAAGACCAATTCCGCATTCAAAGCCTTCTCGGACTTCATTTGCATCATCTTTAAATCGCTTGAGTGAATCAATGGTGAGGTTATCAACCAAAGTTTCGCCATTACGCAGAATTCGAGCTTTCGCATTACGACGAATCACTCCATCTTTGACGATAGATCCTGCAATGTTTCCTGCTTTTGAAGATTTGAAGATTTCGCGGACTTCGGCACTGCCGATGACCACTTCTTCGTACTCTGGCTTTAACAATCCCTTGAGGGATAGTTCAATCTCTTCAATTGCGTTATAGATAACAGAATAGAAGCGAACTTCAACGCCTTCTTGATCAGCATAGATAGCCGTCTGAACTTCTGGCTTAACGTTAAAGCCAATCACAACAGCAGTTGATGCCGAAGCCAAAGTGATATCGCTCTTAGTAATTGCACCAACACCACGGTGAATAACACGTAGATCAACTTCTGCGCCGACATCTAGCTGCATCAAGGCATCTTCTAGCGCTTCAACAGAACCGCTAACGTCACCCTTAAGAATAAGGTTAAGAGTTGAAACCTTTGATTGCTCCATAAAGTCTTCAAGTGAAACCTTCTTACGAGCTTTTGCCAACTGTGCATTTCGCTCTGCGGCCTGACGCTTCTCGGCGATCTGACGCGCAGTTCGATCTTCATCTGCAACTAAGAATGTATCTCCCGCACTTGGCACTGAAGTAAATCCGAGTACCTGGACAGGTCGTGATGGCCCTGCAACATCAACAGCATTTCCATCTTCATCTAACATTGCACGGACTCGACCAAATGCACTTCCTGCAACAATGGCATCACCGACTTTAAGAGTTCCACGTTGTACGAGGAAAGTTGCCACTGGGCCACGTCCTCGATCTAGGTGAGCTTCAATTGCTACGCCTCGCGCAGAATCATCTGCAACTGCTCGAAGATCGATTGCTGCATCTGCAGTCAGAAGAATTGAGTCAATTAGTTGATCAATTCCCATTCCAGATTTAGCTGAAACGTTTACGAAAATTGTTTCACCGCCATACTCTTCGGCAATTAAGTTGTACTCAGTTAACTGCTGACGTACCTTGTCTGGATTTGCACCCTCTTTATCAATCTTATTAACTGCAACCACAATTGGAACATCTGCAGCTTGGGCGTGATTGAGTGCTTCAATTGTCTGCGGCATGATTCCATCATCTGCTGCAACCACAAGGACTGCAATATCAGTGACCTTTGCACCACGAGCACGCATCGCAGTAAATGCTTCGTGACCTGGTGTATCAATGAATGTGATTGCTCTATTAACGCCATCATGATCATGATGAATTTGGTAGGCACCAATGTGCTGAGTGATTCCGCCCGCTTCACCCTTCATCACTTCAGATTTACGAATTGCATCCAAAAGTGATGTCTTACCGTGGTCAACGTGACCCATGACAGTGACTACTGGTGGTCTGGCAACTAAGGATTCTGGGTCTAGATCAGATATTTCTCCTGCAAGATCGATATCAAAATCTTGTAGAAGTTCACGATCTTCATCTTCGGGGCTAACAATTTCGATGTTATAACCCAGTTGAACTCCAAGAATTTCAAATGTGTCAGCGTCAACTGACTGCGTTGCTGTAACCATTTCACCTAAGTGGAATAAGGCTGCTACTAATGCGGCTGGATCTGCACCGATTTTGTCTGCAAAGTCAGCCAACGATGCACCACGGCGCATACGAATAGGAGTCTTGCCATCACCGTGAGGAATAACTGCGCCACCAAGTTGTGGTGCCTGCATATTGTCGAACTCATCGCGCAATGCTTTACGAGATTTTTGTTTACGACCAGATTTCTTACTCGCATTTTTTCCAAATGCTCCACCCGCACCACCGCGTTGTGGTGGACGACCACCTCCCGGACGTTGTGGTCCACCAGTTGTTGGTGCACCTGTTCCCGGTGTATTTGATTTATATGGCGAACTACTTGGCGCTCCAGTGCGTGGCGGGAAACCACCTGCGCCACCAGCACCACTTGGTGCTCCAGTGCGCGGTGCACCAGGACGTGCAGCAAAACCTGGACGAACAGAACCGGGACGTGAACCAGCCATTCCAGGACGTGGTTGTCCTGTTGGAGAACCTTGTGGTCTTTGTGGTGGACGTGGAACTGCGCTGCCAGTTGAAAATGGATTGTTACCTGGACGTGGCGGACGTGGAACTGCGCTGCCAGTTGAAAATGGATTGTTACCTGGACGTGCTGCAGGTTTTGCTGGAACGGTCGGTGATGCTGGAGCTACTGGTGTGCTCGTTGAGCCGCCATCGCTGGCTTCATTTGCTCGATCTTGTGCTTCAAATTTTGCAGCTTCTTCTCTATTTGCAACTGCTTTGGCTTGCTCAAGTTTGAGTGCTTCTATATCTACGCCAAGTTCTGCTGCTAATTCGGCAGCTTGCTCTGGGGAAACTTCACCCTTTGGCTTTGCTGCAGCTTTCTTTGCTGCAGCTTTTTTGACAGGCTTTTTCTCCTCGACTGGTTTTGCATCGGGATACATTTCGATCATCTTGCGCACCACAGGTGCTTCTACTGTTGATGATGCCGAGCGAACAAACTCGCCCATTTCTTGGAGTTTTGCAAGAAC
>WLEB01000052.1 GCA_009704505.1 Actinomycetota bacterium
GACCAGCGAACTGTGACTAGAACAGTTACTTCTTGTTGGCCCAAGTCAATTTGTGTTGGCGCATCTTCGGCCTTTGCACTGACTCCAAACATGGGGAATGGATTTGGAGATGACTGCTCATTGAGGAAAACAACGCGACCAAGTTTCACACCAAGTAACTGCGCATATGAAAGCGCTTTTGCTCGCGCGCTTCTTACAGCTGCGGATCTGGCTAAAGCTGTTGCTTTGTTGTTATCTAAAACAAATGGTGATGCACCATTAACAGAAAGATTAGCTCCACCTGCTTCAACAATTGCATCAACAATCATTCCAGCAGTGGATCCTGCACGAACTGTGATTGAAAAAGATTGACTTGCTCTATAACCAGAGATAACTGGGCTTGCATTTTCTGGGTATGAATACTCTGGAAAGACAGAGATAGATTGAGTTGCAATATCTCTTGTCGCAATTTTGTTTGCGATCAATGCCTTACGGACAGCGGCCGAAGTTGTATTTGCAGAAGCCAATGCCGCCTTACTTGTTGCGCCAACAACCGAGACCGTTGCGCTGATCTTTACTGCATCAGGTACAACGCTGACTGTGCCATTGCCGGTTGTTGTGATGTAGCGAGTGGGTGCGGCAGCTGCTACAGGGTTAAACAACCCAGCCCCGGTAATTAGAGCGATTGCAGTTGTAACAGCGGCAGTCTTTCGAAATGTTATAGTTTTCATACTCTAAGTATCTACTATTGACTGTGCTTGGTGTTAATTAATTCTGAGATTAGTGGGAGAATCATCCCCATGAGCCAGTCGCAGTTTGTATCAAAGTGCACAGTCGATGCACTGGCTGTTGCTGCGCAATCTCTAATCTCTGGCCATTTAGTGGCATTTCCAACAGAAACTGTTTACGGTCTTGGCGCAAATGCAACAGATAGAGGTGCTGTTGCAAAGATTTATGCAGCAAAGGCTCGCCCAACAGATCACCCATTAATCGTGCACATCCTTTCAATGCAGGCAATGGGTGATTGGGCCGAAGATATTCCTGCCTATGCAATAGCACTGGCCCGTGATTTTTGGCCAGGCCCTATGACACTTGTTCTAAAGCGCAGCCCGCTTGCACAAGACTTTATTACTGGCGGTCAAGATTCAGTTGCAGTGCGCGTGCCAGATCATGTTGTTGCACTTGCTTTATTAGAGGCATTTAGCGCAGTTGGCGGCAAGGGAGTTGTGGCCCCAAGTGCAAATCGTTTTGGTCATGTTTCACCAACAACTGCCCAAGCAGTCTGTGATGAGTTAAGCAGCTACCTATCTGTAGATGATCAGATTTTAGATGGCGGTCCATGCGCAGTTGGAGTTGAATCAACAATCATTGATTGCACCGGCAGTAGTCCAAAAATATTGCGCCCTGGCGCAATTACAGCCCAGATGATTACAGAATCAACAGGTTTAGATGTAGTCACACCATCAGATTCAAATGATGCAGGCAAAGAAAATATTCGTGTCAGCGGATCATTAGAAGCCCACTACGCACCTGCCGCAAAAGTTGTGTTGGATCAAGCCCCGCAAGTAGGTCAAGGTTTTATTGCAATGGCAACAACCACAACTCCAGATGGAGTAATCCGTTTGGCATCACCAAATAAAGATGTTGAGTTTGCACAAACTCTTTATGCATCACTTCGCAAAGCAGATGAGTTAGGCCTTTCCCATGTTGTAATAGAACAACCAACAGGATCTGGTATCGCAGTTGCAATACGAGATCGCCTTATGAGAGCGGCGAACGGGCGCTAGTTTTCAATGTTTAGTGGGATTCTGAGCGTTCACGGATTTAAATTCTTCCAATACGATGGTTTCCTATCGCCGCTCGATTTGCCTAAAGGCATTAATGTTAAGTATGACAAAATACCGCAGGGACATCCAAGCTCTTAGAGGTCTAGCCGTATTAGCCGTAGTCCTATTCCATGCTAGGGAGAGTTACTTTCCGCTGGGCTATCTTGGAGTGGATGTCTTTTTTGTAATCTCTGGGTTTGTCATAACACCGTTAATTTTACGAATATTTACTGACCAAGTTAACGGGGGTGGGTATTTATCTAATTTAAGATATTTTTATAAGTCCCGATTCTACCGTCTAGCACCTGCTTTGGCGGTCACGCTTACTATTTCAGTATTGTTAATCTCTTTACTTGGACCAATTGCTGATCATCAGAGATTTGCTAGACAGGGAATGGCAACGGTACTTCTTGTAGGTAATGTTGGTGCATATAAATATTCGGGAGACTATTTCTCCCCTAACCCAAACCCGCTAATTCATACCTGGTCACTCTCCGTAGAAGAGCAAATCTATTTAATTCTGCCTCTTATTTTATTGCTACTTTTTCGTAATTTTAGGAGGTTCAAGAAAGTCTACCTTGTAGCACTCGGACTCATTTCAGTAACAAGTTTCACTTCATTTCTTTTTCCAACAATCCTACAACCTGTGTATTCTAAAGTAGGAATTGAGCTTAGTTCTCAATTTTCGTTCTATTCGCCGATTGATCGAATCTGGCAATTTACCTTAGGCAGTCTTGGATTCCTTTTACTTGGTCGATATCAAAATCCATTGAAGAAATTCTCAAAAGGTATAGATTTACTCTTAGTAATCGTGGTTCTAATAATTCTATTTGGGCCGGTTAACATGAGCCTTAAAGTTGGTTCAATCTTTGCCAGTTTGTTTGCAGTGATAGTGATTTTATCTAAGTCTCTTGATGTTCTTCCTGATTTTCTAATAAAGAAACTTGAATGGGTTGGTGATCGTTCTTATTCTATTTACTTGGTCCATATGCCTTTGCTATATCTTGCAAATTACTCTCGTGCAACACAAATTGGGAGTAGAGAAAATCGCATGATTCAAACAACAATAGCCGTGATTGCTTCAATACTACTTGGCGCTCTAAGTTATTCAAAAATAGAAAGTAGGTTTCGAAATAAAGGTAAGAGCAATACCACCAGGTCTAAATCTATCTCAGTTGCCATGGTTCTAACGCTGGTGATTCCCTTTTTACTTTTCACATTGATGGATATTGGTCAAAAAGTGCAATATTGGGGACTCGATAGAAACCTACCTAAACCTGTTGTTGCTTGGGAACTTGACCCAAATTGCAATCGAATGTCAGAAAGATATAGGCCTTGTATATATGAAAAATCTGTTTCAAAACAGACAGTTCTTTTGGTTGGTGATTCGCACGCAGCGCACATCTCTCAGGCAGTCGTTGATGCGGCAAAAAAGGAGGACTGGAATGCTGCAATTTGGACACAAGCAGGTTGTCATGTCCAATTTCAGCGGAGTAAAAAAGATCAAATGTCAGATCAATGTATGAGGCAAAATCAGAGAATTCTTAAGTGGGTTAAAGGAAACAAACCTAGGGTCGTAATTGTGTCACAGTTTGTGTCCGCTTCTTCTTCTCAAGCAGATTTAAGAAATGCGCTCTCTACACTTCAATTAATAGTTCCAAATGTTTTACTTATTGAAAACAATCCAGTATTCCCCGACGAGAAGGATTTTATGGTTTGGCGTCCTTTAATCATGTCACCCTATAAACCACCGATGAAATTTGCACAATCAATGATGGAAACAAATGATAAAAAAGCATCTAATGAGTTGGCAAGCTATGCGAGAAATAATGGGATTTCCACCATGAATTTCAATTCACTTTTTTGCAAAAAAGATGTATGTATGAGATTTTCCAATAAACAATGGCTCTATTACGATGACGATCATTTTTCTGCTGCTGGAGCAGAGTTAACAATTCCCCAACTCGCCGCGTTTCTACAACAGTTTTAGTTCATCTATAACTTACCCCAATCGGTCAAAAAACTTCCTTCGCCTCAATTTATATTCACATATTCTGACAACTTTCTATCAATGCAATATACATAGGAGTAGAAATCAACAGCTTAGAAGTGAGCAAAGAGCATAGTGTGAATAGAGATTTGGCGGTCACCAAGAACAAGAGGACCATGGAAATTCTTTGTAAAATTGACAATTGCATTTACTCTAATCATTAATAGAGACGATCATTTTTGTCGAATTCGGATTCATATGTTTCCAGAGTCCAGTAATTGTCCTTTTTGTAAACACAAGTTAAAGTGATTTGCACGACCTTAGTGACGGAGGACGATAAGTGAAGGGAAATTTTAGAAGCATGAGCCCCCAGTTTAGTTGGTAGAGCAAAAGAGTTTTAATCTTTGGGCCCTCGGTTCGAGCCCGAGTGCGCTAACTATTTCAATTAGAAGACACGTTCTTTCTTGGATCCTTACCCACTGTAAAAGGAATAGGAAAAAGAATTAAAAGTAATTTTCTGTCCGGTGAGCTATTTCTTAGCTCAATAAATTAGATGTTTTCCAGAGCTCTGTTTTTGTGTCAGATTGGGTTCCAGACTCAATCTGAAAGTAGTCAGTGTGGTTATTGGGCTTAAATTGAGCGATTTTGATTACCCCACTAGAATAAATCCACTGAATGTTCGATATCGATTTACAGTGGGGCCTATAGCTCAGCCGGTAGAGCAACGGACTTTTAATCCGTGGGTCGACAGTTCGAGCCTGTCTGGGCCCACTTACTCATGTTGACTCTTGTCGCTTCTTGATTTAAAACTCAACGACTGTTAGTTTTCAACCGCTTGCTAATTAGGAAACTAAATATGCAAGCGGCGTTGTGTCTAGCGAAGTCCGGTTTAATTCCGGCGCTGTCCCGCAACTGTAAATGATCGAAAGATCTAAGCCAGGTCGCCTGGCAGAACGCCGAAGTATCCGACCTCGGAGGAAGGTCGGGCCTCTA
>WLEB01000053.1 GCA_009704505.1 Actinomycetota bacterium
CAATATCTACAGCATGTGCTGCTTCTTTCTTGCTGTCATTGAAATGTGGAGCTAGCGCCGCAATGAATTGGGCCTTGTTCATAGAAATCCCCTTATTACGCGTAAATAGTTAAGCAATTGCTTAACGTGTAGTCAAAACTTACGCGCAATTATGGGGTGATACGTTCTTTGATTAGGGCGTGTCGCAGTAATTTATTTTTACCGATTTCGACAAAAACTGCGTTTTTTATGCGTAGAAAACTCTAAATGTAAGATTGAGGGTATTCAAACTACACTCTCACCCATCTAAAAACCATTGAAAATAGGCTTGTTTTAGCTCTTTCTATGACTTTACAGGAAGAGTTTTTGGTTTCAATGAGGAGCGGTTTTTTTCAAACCCATCAATGGAATCAGTCTGTTTCATAGTTAAACCGATGTCATCTAAGCCCTCCATCAGGCGCCAACGCGTGTAATCGTCGATTACAAAAGGGAGTGACTTGCCTGAGTGCTTAACGGTTCGGCTCTCAAGATCAACAGTAATTGGCGTATTTGGATCTGATTCGATAGCAGCCCATAACGCCTCTACTTCATCTATTTCAAGAATTACAGTGAGCAAGCCGCCCTTAAGTGAGTTACCGCGAAAGATATCTGCGAATCGGCTGGAGATAATGACTTTAAATCCATAGTTTTGTAGCGCCCATACAGCGTGTTCACGAGATGAGCCCGTTCCAAAGTCAGCCCCGGCAACCAGAATTGTGCCTTTCTTGAAAGCTTCTTGATTGAGCACAAACTCTGGATCATTGCGCCAGGCTGCAAATAATCCATCTTCAAAACCGCTGCGTGTAACGCGCTTTAAATAAACAGCTGGAATTATCTGATCGGTATCAACATTGCTTCGGCGTAGTGGTACTCCCGTGCCTGTGTGCTGAATAAACTTGTCCATAGTTCTTTACTCCTTACAAATCCGCTGGCGATGAAAGAGTTCCACGCAATGCAGTAGCAGCGGCAACTAATGGACTCACTAGGTGAGTTCGTCCGCCTTTACCTTGACGGCCCTCAAAGTTTCTATTGGATGTTGATGCAGAACGCTCACCAACTGCAAGCTGATCTGGATTCATTCCAAGACACATGGAGCAACCAGCATTACGCCATTCGGCGCCGGCCTCCAAAAATGTTTTATCTAAACCTTCGGCCTCTGCTTCAAGGCGCACTCTGGCCGATCCCGGAACAACCAACATACGCAAAGTTGACGCTATTTTCTTGCCCTTTAAAATTTCGGCCGCCGCACGAAGATCTTCAATGCGACCATTTGTGCAAGAACCCAAAAAGACTGTGTCAATTGCAATTGATTTCAATGGCGTTCCAGCCTCTAGTCCCATATAAACAAGTGCTCGTTCGGCAGCTGTGCGTGCCTCAGTATCTGTTATCTCGGCAGGGTTAGGAACTTTTCCACTTAGCGGCAAGCCCTGTCCTGGATTTGTTCCCCAAGTAACAAATGGCTCTAGCTGGTTTGCATCAAGGCTTACCTCAACATCAAATTGTGCATCCTTATCGGTAAACAAAGTAGACCAATATTTAACTGCAGCATCAAAATCTTCAGGTGCGTGAGGCTTTCCTTTAATGTAGTCAAAGGTTGTTTGATCAGGTGCGATAAGTCCTGCGCGCGCTCCGGCCTCAATCGACATATTGCAAACAGTCATTCGTGACTCCATAGACAGTGCGCGAATGGCACTTCCGCGATATTCAATGACATAGCCTTGACCGCCGCCAGTACCGATCTTTGCAATTACTGCCAGAATAATATCTTTTGATGTAACTCCAGGTTTGAGTGATCCCTCAATGTTGATTGCCATTGTCTTTGGACGTTGCAAAGGTAAAGTCTGAGTCGCTAAAACATGCTCTACTTCAGATGTTCCAATTCCAAATGCCAATGCACCAAAAGCACCATGTGTGGATGTGTGTGAATCTCCACAAACTATTGTCATTCCTGGCTGAGTGATACCGAGCTGAGGTCCAACTACGTGAACCACGCCTTGATCCTTATCCCCTAATGAATGGATTCGAATCCCAAACTCTTTACAGTTTGCTCGCAAAGTATCGACCTGCAGTTTTGAAACAGGGTCTGCAATAGGTTTATCAATGTTAAGTGTTGGAACATTGTGATCTTCTGTTGCAATAGTTAAATCGGCGCGACGTACTTTGCGATTGGTTAGACGTAGTCCATCAAATGCCTGTGGGCTAGTAACCTCATGAATTAAATGAAGATCGATATAAAGCAGATCAGGTTCACCGTCTACTTGGCGCACAATATGTTCTGCCCAAATCTTCTCCGCTAACGTTTTACCCACGGCCGGCTTGCTCCTTTTCCTATCCCACTTGCTGTATCAAATAATGGGATGCTAATATCACTCTGTGAACAAGAAGAATAGCGGAGTTGGCGTATTAGATAAAGCCGTAGCTATTTTAAGCACATTAGAGTCAGGCCCGCACTCCCTTGCAGAGTTAGTTGCCGCTACGGGAATTGCCAGGCCCACTGCCCACCGCCTTGCCGTGGCCCTTGAATTTCACCGATTGGTTGCCCGGGATTTAACCGGCCGTTTTATTGTGGGTCCTCGCTCTGGTGAATTAGGAGCAGCAGCCGGCGAAGATCGTTTATTGGCTGCAGCTACACCAGCTTTATCGGCGCTTCGCGATGCAACCGGGGAAAGTGCCCAGTTATACCGTCGCCAAGGAGACATACGAATCTGTGTTGCTGTTGCAGAGCGACTGTCTGGACTTCGTGATTCAGTTCCAGTGGGCGCCGCGTTAACAATGCAGGCAGGCTCTGCAGCCCAAATACTTCTCGCGTGGGAAGACTCAGAAAAAATTCATAGAGGTTTAACCAATGCTCGATTTACTGCAACACAACTATCTGCAGATCGTCGCCGAGGTTGGGCGCAATCTGTCGGAGAGCGCGAAGCCGGAGTTGCCTCTGTTTCGGCGCCCGTACGCGGGCCTAATGGAAAAGTTATTGCCGCGGTAAGCATAAGCGGCCCGATCGAACGTCTAGGACGTCAACCAGGCCGCATACACGCTGCTGCTGTTGTTGCTACTGCGGCTCGTCTGAGCGAACACCTAGCTCGCGAATAACTCTGGAGATCACCGAAAAAGAAAAACCCTTTCGTTGAAGGAGAGATTGAATTCGACGAATCTGAACTTCGCTATCCAAGCGACTTACAGTTGAATACTTTCGCATACCAAGTGCAAATGCGGTTCGATACTCAGACTCATCGTCGATCTCATCTAACGCTTCATCAATACTGTTTTGGTCAACTCCACGAGTTCGAAGCTCACTAGCAATTATCCGTTTAGAGATCTTCTTTACGTTGTGGCGAGACTGAGTCCATGCCTTTGCAAATTCGGCATCATTGATCAAGCCTGTTTCTTGAAGTCGAAAAACAGTTGCTTGCGCAACTTCTTGATCGATTCCGCGCTTTTTTAAGTGAGCCAGAATCTCACCCTTACTCTTTGCTCGAGCCACTAATGCATTGAGCGCAATAGTGTGTGCAATTGAGTAAGGGTCAGAATCCTGATCGACCTTTACATAATCAAGCATGGTTGATTAGAAATCAACCTCTGAAGTAGCTTCATCGATTGCAGCTACCAACTCTGGGTCCACTTCTACAGCGACAAAGTGGGCTCGAATCTTGCCTTCAATCTCATTGGCTAGATCTGGGTTATCTAGAAGGAACGCGCGAGCGTTTTCCTTGCCTTGACCCAACTGATCGGCTTCATATGTATACCAAGCACCGGCCTTCTTAACGACACCGATCTCGACACCCATATCGATAAGTGAGCCTTCACGGGAAATACCTGTTCCGTAAATAATGTCAAACTCTGCCTGCTTAAATGGTGGAGCCATCTTGTTTTTAACAACCTTGACGCGAGTACGGTTACCAACTGATTCGGTACCATCCTTTAACGTTTCAATTCTGCGAATATCCAAACGAACAGAGGCATAGAACTTAAGTGCTTTACCACCAGTTGTAGTCTCTGGAGATCCAAAGAAGACGCCAATCTTTTCACGCAACTGATTAATAAAGATCGCAGTTGTCTTAGATTGATGTAACGCTCCTGTGATTTTACGAAGTGCTTGAGACATCAAACGGGCTTGTAGACCCATATGAGAATCACCCATCTCGCCTTCAATTTCTGCGCGAGGAACAAGAGCTGCTACAGAGTCAACTACAACAAGATCAAGTGCACCTGAACGAATTAACATGTCCATGATCTCGAGTGCTTGCTCACCTGTGTCTGGCTGTGAGACTAGAAGCGCATCGATATCTACACCAAGCTTCTTGGCATACTCTGCATCAAATGCATGCTCTGCATCGATGAATGCACAGATACCACCGGCTTTTTGAGCATTTGCAATAGCGTGTAATGTCAACGTTGTTTTACCGGATGACTCTGGTCCATAAATCTCTACGATTCGACCGCGTGGAAGTCCACCAATGCCAAGTGCAATATCTAATGCAATTGAACCTGTTGGAATAACTTCAATAACTGCGTTCTGGCGATCAGACATCTTCATAACTGAGCCTTTACCAAATTGACGTTCGATCTGGGCTAGGGCTGTGTCCAACGCTTTTTGGCGTTCATTGTTGGCTTTATCTTGTGCACCTTCGTTTGCTTTGTTGCTTTTTTCAGTAGCCACTTACATTCC
>WLEB01000054.1 GCA_009704505.1 Actinomycetota bacterium
AATGAGTTTTTGTATCAGATTCTCTCTCGCGAAAACATTGAAACCTTTAAGGAAGTATTTGGGGATCGCCCAAAGGGTAAGAAGAAAGTTGTTGTTACCTGTCCTCATTGCTTCACAACAATTGGCCGTGACTACGGACAGCAAGGTTATGAGTTAGAGATGGTTCACCACACACAACTTCTTAATCAGCTCATTCGCGAGAAGCGATTAGTCCCAATAAAGATGTCACACACAGCAATGACTTTCCATGATCCTTGTTACTTGGGTCGACACAACGAGATCTATCAACCACCTCGCGAAGTTTTGGAAGCGACAGGTATTGAGATCATTGAGATGCCACGAAATAAGGAGCGCTCGTTTTGTTGCGGCGCAGGTGGTGGGCGAATGTGGATGGAAGAGAAAATTGGTTCACGAATTAACATCAACCGCGTTGAAGAAGCGATTGCAACAGGTGCAACAGAGCTTGCAGTTGCCTGTCCTTTCTGTCGAGTAATGACAAGTGATGGAATGAACGCGAAAGAATCTGCTGTTGAGGTTTTAGATGTTGCTCAGGTTCTCCTACGCAGTGTGAAAGAAAGCTAGGGGAACCTCTTTGCCCAAGGTGTAATCACCTTATTTCCCGTGTGAAATTAGGCGTATTCTCAGCCAATCTTCAGTTTGTGAGAGCATTGTGTAGCCATGACAACCACATTAGATCGAGTTAGTGCAAAAACTACCAATGGGCAACGCATCCTTGTCGTTGATGATGAAGCAAGCATTAGCGAGCTGATCTCTACAAGTCTTCGCTTTGTGGGATTTGATGTTCGCACTGCAGCCAATGGCGCCGAGGCGCTACAGATTGCTGAAGAGTTTAAGCCTCATGCAATGGTTCTAGATGTGATGTTGCCAGATCTTGATGGTTTTGAAGTTTGCAAGAAAATCCGTAACGAAGGTGTTGAAACCGGAGTTCTTTTTCTAACAGCAAAAGATGGCATGGATGACAAAGTAAAAGGCTTAACTCTCGGTGGCGATGATTACATGACAAAGCCATTTTCTTTAGAGGAATTGGTTGCACGTATTCGCGCGCTACTTCGTCGCACAGGTGTTGATGTAATTGAGATCGATGATGAAAAGATGCGTTTTGCAGACCTTGAGTTAGATGAGGCAACTCACGAAGTTCGCCGTGCAGGCCAGCTACTTGATCTTTCTCCTACAGAGTTCGCACTGCTTCGCTATTTGATCATTAACGCTGACCGCGTGGTTTCTAAGGCTCAGATTTTGGACCATGTTTGGCAGTACGATTTCCGTGGAGACATGGGGATCGTCGAGACCTACATCTCTTATCTTCGCAAGAAGATTGATTCTTTTGACCCACCTTTGATCCACACTGTTAGAGGAGTTGGCTATCGCCTTAGGTTGCCGCCACAATAAACTATGAGATCGCGCATGCTTCAATTTAGTCTCAACAATTGGAGTCTGCGGGATCGTTTAACAGCTGGAGTTCTCATCCTTTCAGCTTTTGGTTTTATTGGTGCAGGTATTGGTTCCCAAGCTCTTTTACGTGACTATTTAATTAATCAAGTCGATGACCAACTACTGAGCGTTGTCAGTGAAACTGCCGATCAATTAGATCAAGCAGGAATTGCAGACGATAGTTCTGAAGAGAGCGCACGAGGATTCAGTGGTACTGCTGTAACACCTCTTGATCGTGTTCCAACATCCATCTCTGTAACTGTTTTAGACCCTTTTGGAAATCTTGTAGGCGGTCTTGGCGGAGATTTAAACTCCAATCAAATCACTGAGTATGTAAGGGGATTACTACCAGGGCAGGTAATGGAGTTTGGTAGCAAGCCATTTACTATCGAGGCCCCTGGCTCTGATTTCCGCGTTGCAACGACAGTTCTACCTTCATCCCTTGGCTCTGTAATCGTTGCTCAATCATTAGAGGATTTTGATCAAACAACCAGGCGCATTGGTGTTGTCTTTGTCATTATTGGGCTCTTAGTGCTTCTCTTTATTGCTTTTGCATCAAGACAGGTCATTAAAATCAGTATGCGACCACTTGTGAAGATTGAAGATACAGCCGAGAAAATCGCTGCCGGTGATCTATCTGCGCGTCTAGAAAATTTTGAACCAGATACTGAAGTGGGCCGGCTTAGTACTTCACTTAACATAATGCTTTCTCGAATTGAAGAGTCTTTTGCTGTGCGCACATTAAGTGAGAACAAATTGCGCCGATTTGTTGCAGATGCAAGTCATGAACTTAGAACACCGTTGACAGCAATCCGCGGATTTGCAGAGCTACATCGCCAAGGGGCAGTACCAGAGGGTGAGAAAACTAAAGAGCTCATTTCTCGTATTGAAAAAGAATCGATCCGTATGGGTTATTTGGTAGAAGATCTTTTGATGCTTGCACGCCTTGATCAATCCAGAGAACTTGTTATGGATGAAGTTGATTTAAGCGCACTTGTAAATGAGGCTGTTACATCAGCTGCTGCATCTGGACCTGACCATAAAATCACTTCAGAGATCACACCTGGAATAAAAGCATTGTGTGACTCTGACAAGATTTATCAAGTTATAACTAACTTACTTGCCAATGCACGGGCACATACTCCTGCTGGCACAGCAATTAAAGTTAGCGTTGGATCAAATCAAATCGGTGCATTTGTTTCGGTTGCAGACAATGGGCCTGGCTTATCAAAAGAGGATCAGGTAAGGATTTTTGAACGTTTCTATCGCGTGGATCTATCACGACAGAGAAGCTCGCAAGATGGAAGTGGTTTAGGGCTTTCCATAGTTGATGCAGTGATGCAAGCCCATGGAGGCAGCGTTTCTGTGGCCTCAGATCTTGGAAAAGGCGCAGTGTTTACTCTGCAATTTAAAAACTAACACTAAAAACTATCCCAGGGACTCCATAGATCGAAGAACTGCGATCCGCTCTTGAATTGGTGGATGTGTAGAAAAAAGTTTTGATACAGATTTGGAATCTAAAGGCGATTCAATCCAGATATGTGCAACTGCAGTTGATCGTTGCTGCACAACAGTTGAATCAGATGCTAAAACCTCTAGCGCAGAGCGCAGACCTGCTGGATTTCTTGTGAATGAAACCGCTGTTGCATCGGCTAATGATTCACGCTTTCTAGAAATGGCTGATTTGAGCATGATGGCTGCAAGTGGGGCCAGAATTAAAATGATGAGAGAGATGACAAGTGCGATCGGATTGCCGTTTCCATTGCTATCTCTGCGACCACCAAAAAACATCATGCGGGTTAACATGTCAGAGACAATTGCTATTGCGCCAGCTGTTGTGGCTGCCACGGCGCTTACCAATGTGTCGCGGTTTGCAACATGTGCCATTTCGTGAGCGATTACGCCCTGTAGTTGATCGCGATCCATCGCATCTAAAATCCCTGTTGTAAAGGCGATAAGAGCGTGCTCAGGGTTCCGACCAGTGGCAAAGGCATTGGGCGCACTATCAACCACAATTGCAACCTTTGGCATCGGCATTCCAGATGCGATGATCACTTCATGAATTAGACCAAAGAGTTTTGGATTATCTGATTCCTGAATTAACTTTGCACCAGTCATTGTTAAAACTAATTTGTCGGATCCATAGTAAGAACCCCACACAGAGATCAATGCAATACCAACTGCAATAGGAACAATGCCGGCAGTTGAGCCACCAAAATATGTCAGCGATGCATAGACAACGCACCACATCAAAATACCCATACCTATGAGCAGGCCAAAAGTTTTGCGGCGGTTAGCCGCTTGCATCGTTCTAAAGTTCATTAGAACTTAACGTTTGGAGCGTTACGATCTTGTGGATCTTCAACTTCGTAAAACTCGCGCTCTCCAACTTTTGCCAAGCCGGCAAAGAAGCTGCTGGGGATGGTTTTAACAGCAGTATTAAGCGAGCGCACATTGTCGTTATAGAACTGACGAGAGAAGGCAACTTTGTTCTCTGTAGTTGCTAGCTCTTCTTGTAGTGATAAAAAATTTGATGATGCTTTCAGATCTGGATAAGCCTCAGCCACTGCAAGTAGTCCACGCAGCGCTTGAGTCAACATGCCATCTGCGGCTGCAGTATCTGCAACACCTGTTGCAGATGTTGCCTTGGCGCGGGCTGTAACAACTGCATCAAAAGTTGATTGTTCGTGGGCTGCATATCCCTTAACTGTTTCAACTAAGTTGGGGATTAAGTCCGCACGGCGCTTTAGCTGAACTTCAATTTGAGCCCATGCTTCATCGACAGTGATGTTGAGTCTGATCAGACGGTTGTACTG
>WLEB01000055.1 GCA_009704505.1 Actinomycetota bacterium
CCCTACGGGATCGTAAGCGTCGATAGGAGGAAAGCAATGACAGCAGAGACATATAAGGGTGACGCTTACTGCGTTAAGTGCAAGGAGAAGCGTGAATTCGAAGGAACTGTAAAGGTTTCCGAGTCCGGCCGTCGCATGGCACAGGGTATCTGCCCAGTGTGTGGCACCAAGGTCAATCGCATTCTTGGAAAAGCCCAGTAATTAAATTTCATTGTGCTTAAGCCAGCCTTAGCTGGTGGGTACATGTCTAGCGTTCCAAAAGAGCCTCGCATCTAATTAGGTGCGGGGCACTTTTGCGTTAGCTTCAAATTACTTATTGTGAACTTAAAGCATTAAATTCCACAGATTTCATGACCCATTCTGGCTAGGCGCTCGCAATCGACACTCTTGGGCACATGCAAACACTTGAATACATTTTGTCTTGTCTGGCAATTGAATGCACTAACTCGCAATCCCGTTTCCGCACTGAGTATCCTTAGGTAATGGCCGCACGCGAGTATCAATTAGAGATAAACGCTACTGATGCGACCCTTGTTTCAATTGAAAAAGTCTTGGACTTACCTAAACTTAGAAAACAAGCAGACGAGTTGGAAGTTGAAGCCGGTGTTCCCAATCTTTGGGACGATCCAGAAGTTGCTCAAAAAATCACCAGTCGACTTTCTCGAGTTCAATCGGAAATTGCAAAGTTATCAGGACTTCGCCAACGTGTAGAAGACTTACCGATTCTATTTGAACTTGCTGCAGGGGAGCCTGGTGGCATAGAAGATGCAGAAAAAGAATTAGATGCAGTAAAGAAATCTGTCAGCGAATTAGAAGTTCAGACACTTCTCAATGGTGAATATGATGATCGAGATGCACTCATAACAATTCGCTCAGAAGCAGGTGGGGTAGAGGCTGCTGATTGGGCAGAGATGATCATGCGAATGTATTTGCGTTACTGCGAGCGTCATAATTTTAAAGTCGATGTACTTGAAACATCCTATGCTGAAGAAGCAGGGATTAAATCAACTACATTTAAGGTTTCAGCACCATATGCCTACGGAACGCTTTCAGTAGAACAGGGAACTCACCGACTCGTTCGAATCTCACCTTTTGATAGCCAAAGCAGAAGACATACATCTTTTGCTGGCGTTGAAGTGGTTCCGGTAGTTGAACAAAGTGATCATATTGAAATCGATGAGAAAGAGATCCGGGTAGATGTTTATCGCTCATCTGGACCTGGCGGTCAAGGTGTCAATACAACTGATTCTGCTGTCCGCTTGACCCACGTTCCGACCGGGATAGTTGTCTCTTGCCAAAATGAGCGCTCTCAAATTCAAAATAAGGCAACAGCTTTGGCTGTTTTGCAATCAAAATTACTAGAACGAAGAAGACAAGAAGAACAAGCAAAGATAAACGCACTCAAGGGCGACAACTCTGGATCTTGGGGAAATCAAATGCGTTCATATGTATTGGCCCCTTACCAAATGGTTAAAGACTTGCGGACTAATTATGAAACTGGAAATACTTCTGCAGTATTAAATGGCGAGATAGATGAATTTATAGAAGCTGGAATTCGCTGGCGAAGAAGTTCCTAACCTGTGGGGAGAATTTAGAATCTCCTAAAATGTGGAGCACGACCCGTGAGTAAAAATGCCTACAAACTCTCAGAATCCATGCAATCTCACATTTTTCATAGGCTCAAACCAGCCCAATATCCATAGATTTCTAGAACATTTACATAAACTACTGTCAGGTCGAGGGCTTTGGCCCCGCACATGCAATAGGAGATGTAATGATCCGCTTTGAAAACGTCACAAAGGTTTATTCAGGTCAAGAGCGCCCTGCTCTCGATACCGTAAATCTGGAGATCGTAAAAGGTGAGTTCGTATTTTTAGTAGGCCTTTCAGGCTCTGGAAAATCAACTTTCTTGCGGTTGGTTTTGCGTGAAGAACGCCCAACATCAGGCTCCATTCATGTTGCAGGCAAAGATCTCAATACTCTTGCAAAGCATAAAGTGCCCGAACTGCGCAGATCAGTCGGAACTGTTTTCCAAGATTTCCGATTACTGCCAAATAAAACTATTTCTGAAAATGTGGCATTTACTTTGCATGTTCTTGGATATTCACAAAAAGAAATTAACCGTGAAGTACCAGAAGTGCTAGAACTAGTTGGGTTAGAAGATAAAGGCGACCGTTTGCCTTCTGAAATTTCAGGTGGAGAGCAACAACGTGTAGCTATTGCACGGGCCTACGTAAGTCGCCCACCAATTTTGATTGCCGATGAACCAACAGGAAACCTTGATCCAGCCACATCTGTTGGAATCATGAAGTTATTAGATCGAATCAATCGTGAAGGCACAACTGTTTTGATGGCAACTCACGATGCAGGAATTGTGGATCAAATGCGCAAGCGCGTTATCGAACTTGATCTAGGACATGTTATCCGCGACCAAGTTCGTGGCGTTTATGGGTATACGGGTTAAGGGCGAAAGGTAGAAAAATGCGCGCACGGTTTTTGTTAACTGAAGTAAGAATTGGACTTCGCCGTAACCTGACAATGACATTTGCTGTCGTTGTTACAACTGCTATCTCACTTTCACTCCTCGGTGTTGGACTATTGGCAAATGCACAGGTAAGTGCGATGAAGGATTATTGGTATGACAAAATTGAAGTCTCCGTTTTTCTCTGCGGAAATTTATCCGACTCACCGTCTTGTGCCGCTGGGGTAGTTACACCAACACAACGTCTTTCAATTCAGCAAGGACTTACCGAGTTGGATGTTGTTGAAAGTGTTTTCTATGAATCACAGACACAGGCCTATGCTCGTTTTCAGGAAAGATTTAAGGATTCAGCGATCGCTCAAAATGTGACCGCAGATCAATTACCAGAATCTTTTCGTGTTAAGTTAAAAGACCCAACAGAGTTTGCAGTAATTGTGAGCGCTTTTAGTGGACGCCCTGGTGTTGATGTTGTCCAAGATCAAAGATCAATTTTGGAAAAGTTCTTCCAGCTATTGGGGGTTCTGCGAAATGGCGCACTAGCTGTTGGTCTTGCATCTGTTTTAACTGCTGCGTTGTTGATCTCTAACACCTTACGAATAGCAGCATTTAATCGTCGACGTGAAACCGGAGTGATGAAGTTAGTGGGCGCATCTTCTTGGTCGATTCAACTTCCTTTCTTACTAGAAGGTGTCATCTCCGCAATTTTTGGTTGGATGATTGCAACAGGATTGCTTGCAGGTCTAAAAACAGTCGTGGATACAAATGTTGCACCACTGCTCTCATTTACTAATTTCTTTGGATGGCGAGAAGTGTGGGTTTCATCTGCCTACCTATTGGCCACAGGCTTGGTGGTTTCCATTACTGCCTCAGTTATTACCCTGCGTCGCTACTTAAAGGTCTAATTACCCAACCCAAAGTAGTGGTTTTGCTGGCGCCGCCTGATTGAACAAAGTGAGAGAATTAGCCAGTGAATCGATGATCACATACAAAAACTAGGGTGGTGATGCGGCATGGTTAAAGAAGTTGGCCGCAAGGTCATTGCTCAAAACAAAAAAGCACGCCATGACTATTCAATTGCAGATGTAATTGAATGTGGACTGGTGTTAACGGGTACTGAAGTTAAGTCGCTTCGTGCTGGTCGTGCATCTCTTATTGACGGATTTGCGATGATAAATGATGGTGAACTTTGGCTGATGGGAGTTCATATCCCTGAATACACTGAAGGCACATGGACTAACCACACTCCTCGTCGCGACCGCAAGCTTCTAGTTCATAAAAATGAACTCAATAAATTAATTGGCAAGATGAAGGATTCGGGAACCACATTGATTCCTTTGCAACTTTATTTTAAAGATGGCAAAGCAAAAGTGGAGATTGCTGTTGCCCGCGGAAAGAAAGCACATGACAAGCGTGAGGCCCTAAAAGAGCGTGAGGCCGATCGTGAAGTTTCGCGTGTGGTTTCGCGCAGTCTCAGCGGGAAAGCTTCTAGAGCAGCATCTAAATACGACGATTAACACTTTCAATCGTTCCTGATTTACACTTAGTTCACCGCCGCTTCGATACCTCAATTTTTGGGGGATTGTGGCGACGGCGCAGAAAATTGACAACTACATAGAGAATTTAAATTAGCTTTCCATATTCACTCTTGGGGGTGAACGGTCTCGACTTTGGATGTTGAGACAGGGGAAGCGGGCCGAGGAAGCCGGAATGATCTCGTAAACCAATAATCCGTGCAAAAATAACTGCTGACAACA
>WLEB01000056.1 GCA_009704505.1 Actinomycetota bacterium
CTGCACTTGCCATGGCTACGCGCAATGCCATTCTGCGGTTAATGCTCATGCTCCCTGACTTGGATTCGAACCAAGAACCTGTCGATTAACAGTCGACTGCTCTGCCGTTGAGCTATCAGGGATTACGGTCGTGAGCGCACACTCTATCGCACCTGAGCGCAGTGGCTCAAACTAACGGCCACCTTAAAAGTTGGTTAGAGGCTACCCAACGCCAAATCATGCAGGGATCTGCGGACACTTTCTAGCGAAACTAACTGGGCAAAAGCTGCGTTGTATTCAATCTCATTTTCAACTGGATTGAGTCGCTGAAGTGATGACTTCAACTCTGCAATGGATCTCGAAATTGCAACTTCACGCAAGCGCGCAACGATACTGACAACATAAACATGTGTTGGCTTACCATCTGATCGAATTGGTTCCACATTGAGTTCAGTAAACAATGCTTTGACATTTTCATCCGTGATTACCTCCGGAGAGATTTTCTCATGGGCGGAAATTTCTTTTTGGAGTGCAATATATGCCGGGTGTGTAAAGGCATCTGGCTCTATCGAGCTCCATAAACCATCAACAAACAACTGCGGCTCTTGCAAACGAGATTTTAGAACTTCGCGCTCAAGAATTAATCTGGCCTCATTTGGATCTGGTCTAAATTTTTCTTGCTCTGTTGCACCCTCATCGTTTGATTGTTCGGCCTGTGAGCCTTGAGTTCGTGGGGCAGATTTGGCACCTTGTGCAACTGCTCTTGTAACAATTTCAACTTCTACCCCTAACCATCCGGCAAGCAATCTTGTGTATTCAGGTCGCAGAGATTTATCTCTAATCTGTGCAACAAGAGGAGCCGCAGAGTTAAGAGCATTTACTCGACCCTCTGCTGAGTCCAACTTGTGATGAGCAAGTTCTGCGCGAATGGCAAACTCAAATAGCGGAACACGACGTGCAATTAAGTCGCGAAGGGCGGCATCACCTTTTTCCTGACGAAGCTCACATGGATCTAACCCATCGGGTTCGACTGCAACGAAAGTCTGAGTTACAAACTTTTGATCTTCGCTAAATGCACGAAGAGCGGCCTTTTGTCCCGCTGCATCTCCATCAAAGGTAAAGATCACTTCTCCGCGGAAAGCATCATCGTCCATAAGCAATCTGCGCAAAATTCGAATGTGGTCTGCGCCAAAAGCTGTGCCGCAGGTTGCAACTGCAGTTGTTATTCCTGCCAAATGCGCAGCCATTACATCGGTGTAGCCCTCAACAATTACTGCCTGTCGCTTCTTTGCAATCTCTTTCTTTGCAACATCAAGGCCGTATAAGACCTGACTCTTTTTATAGATAGGGGTTTCAGGTGTATTTAAATACTTAGGACCCTGATCCTCTTCATCACTTGCAAGCTTTCGTGCTCCAAAGCCAACCACATCGCCAGAGATATCGCGGATCGGCCAGGTCAGACGATTGCGAAAACGATCGATTGGACCACGTTGGCCCATTTTTAAAAGCCCTGCTAATTCCAGTTCGTCGATTGTGTAACCAAGTGCACAAAGATGTTTGGTCAGTCCATCCCATTCATCTGGTGCATAGCCAACTCCAAATTGATCACAGGCAGATTTATCAAAGCCGCGCTTTGTTAAAAGTTCACGTCCGTGTGCTGCGCCAGGTGATGTGTTGAGTTGTTCTTGATAAAACTTTGCAGCCTCTAGATTTGCACTTATTAAACGACTGCGTGCACCAGAGGTAACTACTGGACCAGATGATCCTTCGTCATAACGTAATGTGTAACCAATTCGATCAGCAAGGCGTTCAATAGTTTCTGTAAAAGTTAGATGATCAATTTTCATTAAGAATGCAATTACATCGCCTCCGGTTTGGCAACCGAAGCAGTGAAAATAACCTTTGCTTGGTGTTACGTGAAAAGAAGGTGACTTCTCATCATGGAAAGGACAAAGACCTTTCTTTTGACCTCCGCCGGCACTTTTAAGTTGAACGTAATCTGCAACTACTTCATCAATTGGTGCACGGTCGCGGATGTATGCAACATCGTCTTCTCGAATGCGACCACTCATAATCAAACCCTACCGATTGGCAATCAAACGTGCATGCAAGGCATAGGCCCCTGGGTCGGTAAGGGCTGCTACTTGATCAATTACCACACGCATTTTGGCTAAATCATCACTTGCCTCATCCCATGGTTTCTTGAAAAATGAGTCGAGCTCGTGTGGATACTTCAATAGCATTTCAAATAACTCTCTGATGATGACTTGTTGCTTTTCATAGCGAACTTGTGAATGCGCAGCGTTAATTAAGTAATGCCCAGCGATCGACTTCAGAAAATCTACTTCAACCTTTTGTTCGCGTGGAATTTCTAGGTTGGCGCTATACCGAGATAGATCTCCATCCCCATGGACCTTTCTAGTTTCAACTTCGGCAGCCAGAACAAAACGGCCAATCAACTGACTTGTAGAGTCTTTGAGTCGAGCAAGACTTCGGTGGCTTCCATCGTAGTAATGAGGCCAGGCAGAAAGCTCTGATAGACGCTTGTGCGCATCTAGAGCTTCTTGCTCTGTTGCATCACTTTTATAGTCGCGCGTCATAACCGTGTATAAATCTGCAAAATCTTTTTCGAAAGTTTTGACTGAAACTTGTCCTGCAAATATTGCATCCTCTAAATCATGAACTGAGTAGGCACAGTCATCAGACCAATCCATGATTTGAGCTTCTATGCATTTTTTACCTACGGGTGCCTCTTTACGCATCCAATTAAAGACTTCAACATCATCGTCATAAACTCCAAATTTGTGGGTGTTCTCACTTCGAGTCCATGGATATTTTGTTGCACCATCTAGTGATGCTCTTGTTAAGTTAAGACCAACACTCTTACCTTGGCTATCAACAGTCTTGGCTTCAAGGCGGACAAGTAAACGAAAACTTTGAGCATTACCTTCAAAGCCACCGAAATCATCTGCAATCGCAGCTAATGCTTCTTCACCATTGTGTCCAAATGGTGGATGCCCTAAATCATGTGAAAGACATGCGGTGTCTTGTAAATCTGGATCTGCTCCGAGTGATTCGCCGAGTTCTCGCCCAATCTGTGCGCACTCTAAAGAATGTGAAAGTCGTGTGCGTTGAAAATCATTTTCCCAAGGAACGGCAACTTGAGTTTTTGCTGCCAGTCGTCGAAGAGCTGCTGAATGAATCACTCGTGCACGATCGCGCATAAACTCTGTGCGACCAGGACGCTTTGCTGGTTCGTCCAAGAATCTCTCTTGATCAAAACTGCTATAGGTCATGGAAGCACCTTAGTGACAATATCTGCATCAGGTAAGCGATCACTGATGTTTATGCCTCGCCGACCAACAGTGATGTAAGAAAGATAAGCAGCAGCCTCACGAATCAAGTATCTATAGCCACTATTTCCTAAAGTGTTTGGACCTGTTTGCACAGGAGAACAGGTACTTACAACACCTTCATCATTTGCCATCGTCATTGCCCTCTTGCAGTGATAGGCATCGGTAACAATTATGACGTCACTGACATAACGTTTTTTCATAATCTTTGTGTAAGCCTTTGTACTTTGCAGAGTATCTCGCCCAACTTCTACTGCAGTAATTTTGCTTGCAACTATGCCGTTCATGCGTAACCAGTATTTGCCAGATGCGCCCTCAGTTGTGCGATCACCCGGCGCGCCTCCACCAACAGTAATAATCGATGGGGCGTAACCTAAATCAAAAATTCTTTTCGCTTCAACTAGTCGGGCTTCTAACGCTTCACCTGGTTTTCCATCTAACTGCGCTGCACCTAAAACAACTATGACATCGGCTTGGCGCACAATAGGATTATTCGCTGCTCTCCAAACCTGCGCAATTGCATAGGTTGGACCTACTAATGCCAATATGACAATGATTGTGATTGTGCGACGAATCCATCTAAAGAGAAACATTTATCCCCCTGAAAATGCATCCTCTAGTTCTACATGAACTAGTTCGTCTGGATCATTGAGCCAACCATCA
>WLEB01000057.1 GCA_009704505.1 Actinomycetota bacterium
AATGCAACCGAACATGCATCACTCTACCTCAGGTCCTTCGAACTTCACTGTTTCTTGGGCTCAGCGTATGCTTGAACCATGCGCACACAGTTGTATATCAACGGTCAATGGATTGATGGAATCGGGAAACTCCCAGTTTACGATCCAAGTGACGGTTCCGTAATTGCGGAAGTTTCAATTGCCGGTGACCAACAGTGCAACGCTGCAATTGAAGCAGCAGATAAAGCTGCTAAAGAGTGGGCAAAAACCGCGCCAAGGTTTAGGTCTGAAATCTTACGTAAAGCATTTGAGTTTATGACAGCAGAAAACGAAGCAATTGCAACGATTATCTCCCGTGAAAATGGAAAAGCGATGCCAGATGCTCGCGGAGAAGCAGCATATGCCGCAGAGTTTTTCCGTTGGTTTGCCGAAGAAGCAGTACGCACACCAGGTGATTTTAGAAAATCACCTTCAGGCGATAAGAGAATTCTTGTAACTCACGAGCCAATTGGTCTTTCTATTTTGATTACACCGTGGAATTTTCCAGCAGCAATGGCAACCCGAAAAATTGGTCCCGCAGTTGCTGCAGGGTGCACAATGATTTTAAAACCAGCCGGTGAAACACCGTTAACTGCGATGTACATTGTTGATTTAATGGAGCGGGCAGGATTGCCAAAGGGAGTTCTTAATTTAATTCTTCCTGAAAAATCAGGTCCAGCGATCTCAAAAATGTTGCATGACCCACGAGTCAAAAATCTTTCTTTCACAGGTTCTACCGAAGTTGGGCGAGTACTAATTAAGGAAGCAGCAGATCGCGTTATTCGCTGTTCAATGGAACTTGGGGGAAATGCACAAGTTGTCATTCATGATGATGCCGATTTAGCGGTCACAATCCCACAGCTCTCTCTTGCAAAGATGCGAAACGGTGGAGCGGCATGTACCTCTGCGAATCGAATTTTTGTTCAACGTGGAATTGCAAAGGAATTTATCGCTCAAATGAGTAAGACCATGTCTAGCTTTGTAATGGGCCGGGGTACAGATAGCACAACAACTTTAGGTGCTTATGTATCTATGAAGGAGCGAAACAAGATTGCTGAACTTGTCGATCAAGCAGTTGCAGCAGGTGCAAAAGTTGAAGTAGGTGGAGTAAAACCTGACGGGGAGGGCGCTTTTTACCCAGCAACAGTTTTAGTTGTGCAGAAAGATAATCCGATTTTGCTTCACGAAATCTTTGGGCCAGTTGCACCAATTGTTATTTTTGATACTGACGAAGAAGGTATTGAGTTAGCAAACGACACCGAATTTGGTTTGATTAGTTATGTGTTTTCATCAGATTTGACTCGCGCACTGCGCACAGCAGAGGCAATGGAGTCTGGAATGGTGGCGATAAATAAAGGAATAATCTCCGATCCAGCTGCACCCTTCGGTGGAGTCAAACAATCAGGCTTAGGACGCGAAGGCGGCTTTGATGGAATTCATGAGTTCTTACAAACTAAATACATTGGAGTCGATTTTTAATTCTAATAACTGATTGATTCCACCTTTTTCAGGTACTTTTAACCTATGGAAAACTCACTCAATGGAATTCGCAGGTTTAATGTAATCGCAGGATTTTTACATCTAGTTTCGATGGTCGGCGTTCTTGCCCTATCAAACTCTTTTTCATTACCTCTTAACGCAACGTATATGTCTGGACCTCCCGGCACGACATTTGAAGCACCAGTTACGATAATCAATACCCCAATAGGGTTAGTGGTTGCTCTATTTCTTGGGATTTCTGCAGCATTTCATTTTATTGTTGCCTCACCAATGTTTTTTGCGCGATACCAATCGTCACTTCTAAAGAATAAAAATATTTTTCGCTGGGTTGAGTACTCAATTAGCTCTTCAATTATGATTATTCTTATCGCTCAAATTTGTGGAATGACAGATATCGGCGCAGCAATTGCTATTTTTGGCGTTAATGCCTCAATGATTCTTTTTGGTTGGTTGCAAGAAAAGTACACCGTTCCTGGCGATGGACAGTGGCTACCTTTCATCTTTGGCTGCATTACTGGAGCAGTTCCATGGCTAGTAATTCTCTTTTATGTAGTTGCCCCAGGTGCACAATCTGGAGTTCCAACTCCTGGTTTTGTATATGGAATCGTTGCTTCACTATTTTTATTCTTCAACTCTTTTGCATGGGTTCAATACAAACAGTACAAAAAGGTTGGAAAATGGGCCGATTATCTTCGGGGAGAGCGCGCCTATATTGTCCTTAGCCTTGTTGCAAAAACTGCCCTTGCATGGCAGATTTTTGCCGGCACCTTAGCGGCGTAAAACCTTTAGAGATTTCGTAGTTAAGGCTTTACTATTTCTTTACTTTGTATCCCGTAGGGCATTTAGGGCTAACCGCTGTTCTTTTGACGGTCTTTGTTCCCTTTATGCAAGTAATTGTTTTCTTAATTACCGGCTTTGCCGTAGCAGTTGGGGTTGGAGTAACAACAGGAGTTGGAACGGGTAATGGTTGACCATCTTTTGAAACATCAAATGTAACGGTGTAGAGATCAGAGGCAAGAAAACTTGCTGTTTCTGCTGTTCTATATGTAAGAGTGCATGTTCCGCCCGCAAGAATTCGGACGAAAAAGAGGCTGGCAAAACATACGCCTGGCGTCAAAGTTGTTGGCTGGATATATCCCTCTGTTGATGAAAAAACTGGCGAAAGAGAGATCGATTTTGGAAGGTCACTTGTTGTTTGGTTTGAAATTTTACTAACAACAAGAGTGGGCTTTATTCGGGCAGCGGTAATAGTTACAGATTGAGTTATTGATGTTGCAAGGTAATCATTTGTTTTTGCAGTTGAAACCGTAAAGGAACAAAGACCTTCTTTTATCAAGTTCAAAGATTTTCCAACTACTGGACAGACCGTTGGAGATAATGAGGTGAGAATCATCGGCAAGCTAGGAACTTGAAGTTCAAAACTTGAAGCTGGATCAAAGGTTTCGCCAACTTTCCAAATTGGAGTCTTTAGAGAGTTATATTTGATTGGATCTAAGAAAGTTTTTGAAGTGAATGAGTCATAAGAAGGCCCAACAATTGTTGGGAAATTGTAATTGAGCACTCCATCTGATCGAATAATCAAGCCAGAGGTTGCACCGACTAAAGTTCGAACAGTTCCAGCAGAAATAGTCCCTGTGCTGTAGCTATATCCAGCCGAAGAGTTATTCATTACTTCAGCTACAGAAATTGAGTAAACACCAGTATTAATATCGCGAGGAATTGTTAAAGAACCTGCAAAAGTGACGTTTTTTGCCGCAGGATCCTTTTCTACGCGCGTTAGAAATGTTCCTAACGTGTCATTGAGATTATTTTTTAGAGTTACATACGTATTTGTATTTGCTATCCCACTTGGGTGTGAAACTACAAGGTTGAATGTGACATTTGTGTTTGATCCAAGGAGATCAACCTCTAACGGTGTGAAGGTAAATGAGGTCACTATAGGTTTTTCGGAGGCAACAGCTGGAGCAACGAATACTCCAGTAATTAAAAATGCCGACGCCAGAAGAGCCTTTAATTTCATGTCAATCCCTCATCTAATAGCAACTATTGATTGGCCAAAAGTTGTGATCTGAACGTATCTTTGCAGATTTTGCGGAGGATGAGGGATTTGAACCCTCGAATGGTTTAACCCATTACACGCTTTCCAAGCGTGCGCACTCGGCCGCTATGCGAATCCTCCCGAGGAGGTGAACTCTATCGGTGGCTATAACTATGATTACGCCAGATCCCTCGTACGGCGT
>WLEB01000058.1 GCA_009704505.1 Actinomycetota bacterium
CAACGATCCAGACCGTATGGAACTCAAGAAGTTCTGTCCACGTTGCAAGCTTTCAACTCTTCACCGCGAAACTCGCTAATGCCAAACCCCGATTCGCTCGGGAGCACTTCGCAGGTTCCAGATTCAGTTCAACAAATTGCTCAGTTGCGTTTTGATGCGCGCGCTGCAAAAGATTACGCCCTAGCCGATAAGTATCGCGATCAACTTTTGCGAGAAGGATATGAAGTCGTAGATGTTGAAGGTGGCTTTGAACTACACCCAAAAAAGCCCTACATCACTCTGCCATATCCACGAGATATCCGTCCTATCAATTTAGAAAAAAAGATTACGGCCTGTTTGATAGTAGATGGGTTTACCGATGATGCCGTAGAAACAGTTAATGCAATTAAAGAAAATAGCGATTGCGGCATAGCAATTATTGCTATTGGAGATGCTGGACGATTACCTGAAGTAATGGATAAGCGGACATATTTAATTGCAGTAAATCCCGGCGCAGCTTGGGGAGATTGCGCAAATGTCTTTTTAGAAAAAGTACAGAGCCCTTATGTAGTCATTATGGATCCATCTACACGCATGATCGGTGATGCGATAACTCCAGTAGTTGCAGAACTTGAAAAGGGCGAATATGTCTGCGTTGGATGGCGCGGGGGATTAGTAAATATCGACGATCAATGGCGCAGCGTCGATGACAAAGGTGACGGTGAAGTCGATGTTTTGTTCTCTTACTTCATGGCCTTTAATCGCGAGGCAATGATTGAAGTTGGTGGATTTAATCCACGTGCTCTCTACTATCGAAATGCCGACATGGAGTACTCACTCAAGATTCGCCAAGCAGGCGGCAAGCTTTTACAGATGCAACTTCCTTTAGAGCAAGCCCGACACCATGGCTACCACGATGTTGATCCAGAGTTTCGTGAGATTCAATCAAAGAAGAATTACGATCGTATTTTGGATAAGTACAGAGGCAAAACCGCAATTTTGTCTCCGCGAAGGTAACCTTGCTGTATGAGTGATCTATCCAAATACACCAGTTTGCGTGTGGGTGGTCCTGCAAAGAAAATCATTCACGTCTCTAGTGAAAAAGAGATTATTGATGCAATCGAGCAATCAGAGGGCTCTCCTATTTTGATATTAGGTGGAGGCACCAATGTTTTGATTGCAGACAGTGGTTTTGATGGAACCGTTATTCATATTTCTAATGATTCAATCCAGTCTGAGATGGATGCGTGCAGCGGGGCAACATTGACTATCGGTGCTGGCCAAGATTGGGATCAATTAGTTCAAATCACAATTGATCGCGGCCTGGCTGGCTTAGAGACTTTAAGTGGAATTCCAGGAACTGTCGGCGCTGCACCCATCCAAAACATTGGAGCATACGGTCATGAAGTCTCAGAGTTCATAACACGGGTAAGAACGTATGATCGAGAAGAAAAACTAGTTAAGACATTTACTCACAGTCAGTGTGAATTTTCATATAGAGGTTCTCACTTTAAGCAACATCCTGGGCGCTATGTAATTCTTGATGTTGCTTTCCAATTACGACAAGGTCAGTTCAGTGATCCCATCACATACGTTGAGCTCTCCAAAAAACTTGGAATACAACCTGGAGAAAAAGCCGAAGTGATTGCAACGCGAAATGCGGTTTTAGAACTTCGCTCAAGCAAGGGGATGCTCATTAGCAACGAGGATCCTGATTCCTGGTCAGCTGGTTCGTTTTTCACTAATCCAATTATTTCTCAGCAAGATGCAGATGCATTACCAAACGCTGCACCAAAGTGGCCTTTAAATGATGGTCGAGTCAAAATCTCTGCTGCTTGGTTAATTGAAAACTCTGGAATACACAAAGGTGATGCCATCGGTGGAGCAAAAGTCTCAACCAAGCACGTGTTAGCACTTACTAATTCAGGCACGGCAACAGCATCAGATATTGCAGCCCTTGCAAAGAAAGCCCGTGATCGGGTTAAAGAGAAGTTTGGAATTACGTTAGTTGCAGAAGTAAATCTGATCGGGGTAGAGATTTAACCTTCTGTTATAAGTTTTTTTATTCGCCCGATACCTTCGATTATGTCTTCATCGCTTGTGGCATAAGAAAAACGTAAGTACCCAGATGGTCCAAAAGCCTCACCTGGAACTGCAGCAACTTCTGCTTCTTCCAAAATCAAAGTTGCAAGCTCGGCAGAAGTTTTTGGAGTTTTGCCACGAATAGTTGTGCCAAGAACTCCCTTAACAGATGGATAAACATAGAACGCTCCAGTTGGAGTGGGGCAATCAAAACCGGGAATTTCATTGAGCAAACCAACAATTAGTTTTCTGCGACGATCAAAGGCCTCACCCATTTTGTGGACAGCATCAAGGTTTCCGTTAAGAGCAGCGATGGCAGCACGCTGTGAAACGTTAGCAACATTGGAAGTTAAATGTGACTGTAAATTAGTTGCGGCCTTAATTACATCTTTTGGCCCGATCATCCAACCCACGCGCCACCCAGTCATCGCATAGGTTTTTGCAACACCATTAACGATGATGCATGTATCGGCAAGTTCTGGCACTAGAACGGGAAGTGATGGAGCAGTTGCACCGTCATACAAAAGGTGTTCGTAAATTTCATCTGTAATAACCCAAATTCCATGTTTAACCGCCCACTGCCCAATCGCCTTTACTTGCTCTGTTGAATAGACAGAACCTGTTGGGTTAGAGGGTGAGCAAAAAAGCAAAACCTTTGTCTTTGGTGTGCGAGCTGCCTCTAACTGCTCAACTGAAACTAAGTAGTTCTGTGTTTCATCAGCGAAGACTTCAACAGTTACTCCACCGGCTAATTTCACGCACTCGGGATATGTTGTCCAATAAGGAGACGGCAAAAGGACTTCATCACCTGGATCAACGATCGCGGCAAAAGCCTGATAGACAGATTGCTTTCCACCATTTGTAACTAAAACTTGATCGACAGTTACTTCGTAGTTGCTATCACGCTTTGTTTTTGCAACGATCGCTTCACGTAGCTCTGGTAATCCCGCAGCTGGTGTGTATCGATGATTTGCTACAACTTTTGTCGCAGCAGCTGCTGCTTCAACGATGTAATCCGGTGTTGGAAAATCTGGTTCACCTGCACCAAAACCAATAACTGGACGACCTGCTGCTTTTAATGCTTTTGCTTTTGCATCAACTGCCAAAGTAGCTGACTCTGCAATTGCGGCGATTCGGGCTGAGATACGAGGTGTCATGCCTGCAATTCTGCCGTATTTCAGGCGCGAGTTAGACCTGAACCCCACC
>WLEB01000059.1 GCA_009704505.1 Actinomycetota bacterium
CCCCTCGCTGCGGAGTTTTGTCGTACCGGTTAAAAGACAAAACCCGCCAAATTTAAGGAGCAGTAAATGAATTTCCCACAGCAAATACCTTCAAAGATGCCTGTGCATCGTTATTCGGCATTTCATCCAATTGATTTACCTGATCGCACGTGGCCACACAAGAAAATGGACAAGGCGCCTAAGTGGTCTTCGGTTGATCTTCGAGATGGAAATCAAGCGTTAATCGATCCAATGGATACTCCTCGCAAACTTGCGATGTTTAAGTTACTAATTGCAATGGGTTACAAAGAGATCGAAGTTGGTTTTCCAAGTGCTAGCCAAACCGACTTTGATTTTGTTCGCAAGATTATCGATGAAGATTTAATCCCTGATGATGTAATCATTCAGGTTTTAACCCAAGCTCGCGATCCGCTGATTCGTCGTACCTTTGAAGCCGTCAAGGGATCAAAGCAGGCGATTATCCATTTGTATAACTCGACATCTGCCCTACAACGCCGAGTGGTTTTTGGGTTAGATAAAGATGGAATCAAAAAGATAGCTACCGATGCCGCACAGCTATGTCTAGATTTAGTTGCAACTGTGCCAGAGACAAAGATTTCTTTTGAATACTCTCCAGAGTCATACACCGGTACAGAGCTAGAGTTTGCTGTAGAGGTTTGTAACGCAGTAAACAGAGTCTGGAAGCCAACCAAAGAGTGGAAGACAATTATGAATCTTCCTGCAACAGTTGAATTAACTACCCCTAACGTCTATGCGGATTCAATCGAATGGATGTGCCGCAATCTAGAAAATCGCGAAAATGTCATTGTCTCTCTTCATCCACACAATGATCGTGGCACAGGTGTTGCAGCTGCCGAACTTGGTTTTCTTGCAGGTGCAGATCGCATCGAAGGAACTCTTTTTGGTAATGGTGAGCGAACAGGAAATGTCTGCCTTGTAACACTCGGTATGAACTTAGTGTCACATGGAATTGATCCTCATATTGATTTCTCAAATATCGATGAAATTCGCCGAACTGTTGAGTATGCAAACCAACTTCGCGTTCCTGAGCGACATCCTTATGGCGGGGACTTAGTTTTTACAGCATTTTCTGGCTCACACCAAGATGCAATTAAAAAGGGCTTTGATCATTTAGAGCGCGATGCAAAGGCTGCAGGCAAACAAGTCCGTGATTTCACATGGGCTGTCCCGTATCTACCAATTGACCCATTAGACATTGGTCGATCATATGAAGCAGTTATTCGCGTTAACTCTCAATCAGGTAAGGGTGGGGTTGCTTACTTGATGAAGAACGAGCATCACTTAGATCTCCCACGTCGTTTGCAGATTGAATTTTCCAAAGTTGTACAGGCAAAAACTGATTCTGAAGGCGGAGAAGTTGATGCAAACGACTTATGGAACATCTTTGAAGATGAGTATCTGCCAACGGATTCTGCGCCATGGGGACGTTTTAGACTTAAGGGTTTGTCGCAAACGTCAGTTCTTGGTGAAGATGTTCACTTAACTGCAACAATCACCGATCGCGGCCAAATGCATGAACTTAAAGGACAAGGCAACGGTCCGATTGCAGCGTTTTGTAACATCTTGCAAAACTATGGGGTCGATGTTCGAGTACTTGATTACTTTGAGCACGCACTTGCTGCAGGCGGAGACGCCTCGGCCGCTGCATACCTAGAGTGTGCAATCGATGGAGATGTTTTCTGGGGAGTTGGAATTGATCCAAACACCACAACGGCCTCACTTAAAGCGGTCGTGTCTGCGATAAATCGCGCAATTCGCTAGCTCCACGCACTACCTTTGCCCGTATGAGTTTGTACCGGGATGAGGCAATCATTTTGCGAACTCAAAAACTGGGTGAAGCAGATCGAATTATAACGATGCTTACGCGTGAGCATGGTCGAATTCGTGGCGTAGCAAAAGGTGTTCGGCGGACTAAATCTAAATTTGGAGCACGGCTAGAACCCGGAAGTCATGTGGACATTC
The DNA here is from genome assembly GCA_009704505.1 of Actinomycetota bacterium. Classification (GTDB taxonomy): domain Bacteria; phylum Actinomycetota; class Actinomycetes; order Nanopelagicales; family Nanopelagicaceae; genus Planktophila. The sequence continues at coordinate 1,984 of WLEB01000059.1, forward strand.
AGCTATACACCGGAAAAACTTTTGACACCGTTACACAAGTTGAAGCGATCATGAATTATGGAGAAGCGCTGACTTTGGATTATCAACGATGGACAGTTGCTTCAGCGATATTAGAAGCGGCCGAAAGATTTACTTCTCAAGAAAATGAACCTGCAGTTCAAGAGTTTCAGTTGGTTACAGGTGGAATGAAAGCTTTGGCGGAGAATCGTTATGACCCACTGCTCATTCTTGATGCATTTCTATTGCGATCATTAGCTGTGGCTGGGTACGCGCCGTCAATGACAATATGTTCGCGGTGTGAAAAAGAAGGACCGCACCGATACTTTTCACTTGTAGGTGGCGGATCAGTCTGCGCAGAATGTAGACCATCTGCCTGTGCAACCCCTGCACCAGAGACTCTAGATTTAATGGGCGCACTGCTGAGCAGTGATTGGGAAACCGCCTCTTCTAGTGAGCCCCGTTATCGCAGAGAAGCTAGTGGATTAATTGCCGCTTATCTACAATGGCATCTAGAACGCGGACTGCGTTCACTACCAATGGTGGAGCGCGTATGACAATTAAAATTCCACACCACGTTGCAATAGTTATGGATGGAAATGGTCGCTGGGCCCAGCAAAAAGGTCTACCGCGCACTGCAGGCCATGAAGCAGGAGAGGCCGCGTTGTTTGATGTTGTTGAGGGTGCAATTGAATTTGGCGTAAAAGAGATAAGTGCTTATGCATTTTCAACTGAGAATTGGCGCAGATCACCAGATGAAGTGAAGTTCTTAATGGGATTTAATCGAGATGTTATTCGCAGACGTCGTGATCAGATGAACGAAATGGGTGTGCGCATCCGTTGGGTTGGTCGTCCTAAACGTTTATGGAGCAGTGTTATTAAAGAGCTTGAAGAGGCAGAAGAGTTAACAAAGAGAAACAAGAAGTTAACCCTGAATATGTGTGTGAACTACGGCGGCCGGGCTGAAATTGTTGATGCAGCTGCAGAGCTTGCTCGGGATGTAAAGCGTGGAAAAATCAAAGCCGATGCGATTACGGAAAAAACCTTTGCGAAGTACTTGGATTCTCCGCAGATGAGTGATGTTGATTTATTCCTGCGATCATCAGGGGAGCAGCGCACCAGCAATTTCTTGCCATGGCAAAGCGCTTATGCCGAATTTGTCTTTATGGATGTGTTGTGGCCAGATGTAAC
>WLEB01000006.1 GCA_009704505.1 Actinomycetota bacterium
TCCGTGTACTTCCAACTTTTACTTCCTTACATGGAACAGGAAACCACATATATTTATTCCCCGCTCGATTTAATCTAGAATTTATAGATAAATTACGCTGAGAAAAGCCTTTTTCCACTATCTGAGACTATTTCGGCGCGCTTTAAGGGCAAATGGGGTTTTGGCAGTTAGCCTTTGCCCCCATGGCCGAGAAAGATGCAACAAGTTCGCGCGATAGCTACACCGCAAAAGATCTCGCCGTACTCGAAGGCCTAGATGCCGTTCGCAAACGCCCAGGTATGTACATCGGATCCACAGATTCACGTGGACTCATGCACTGTCTCTGGGAGATTATTGATAACTCTGTCGATGAATCTTTGGCGGGCCACTGTAAAAAAATTGAAATCAATCTTGAATCCGATGGCTCCGTTGAAGTCCATGATGATGGTCGCGGAATTCCTGTTGATAAAGAAGCTAAAACTGGATTAACCGGTGTTGAAGTCGTACTTACAAAACTACATGCAGGTGGAAAGTTTGGTGGAGGTTCATATGCTGCATCAGGAGGTCTCCATGGTGTTGGTGCATCTGTTGTTAATGCTCTTGCTTCCAGGCTAGATGTAGAAGTTGACCGCGATGGCAAGATTTACTGGATGTCTTTTCAACGAGGTACTGCTGGAATCTTTGATGGAGATGGCCCAAAGGCCCCTTTTCAACCAAAGTCTGGTTTGCGCGTTATAGGAAAGATTTCTTCAAAAGTTACTGGGACAAGAATTAAATGGTGGAGTGATCGCCAAATCTTTTTGAAAGAAGCAGAGTTAGATTTAAACGATGTCCATGATCGCGCCCGCCAGACTTCGTATTTAGTCCCAGGGCTAACCCTTATTGTTAACGATAACCGTACCAAGGCCAAGACGACCGAAACTTTTTACCACAAGAGCGGAATCACTGAATACTGTAATTTTCTACAGCCAGATGAGGCCGTCGGCGATGTCATTCGAATTTATGGAACTGGGCATTATCAAGAAACTGTGCCGGTTTTAGACGATAAAGGCCATATGGTTTCCACAGAGGTTGAGCGCGATATGGAAGTTGATATCGCCATGAAATGGGGAAATGGTTTTGAAACCACTCAGCGTTCTTTCGTAAACATCATTGCAACTCCAAAAGGTGGAACTCACGTTCTTGGTTTTGAGCGCGCACTTGTAAAGGTCGTCAATGAAGCACTGCGATCTACGAAAACTCTTTCGAACAAAGAAATCGATGTAATCAAAGATGACGTACTTGAGGGATTAACTGCAGTAGTTACTGTCCGTATGTCTGAGCCACAGTTTGAAGGTCAGACAAAAGAGGTTTTGGGTACAGCGGCGGCAACACGGATTGTCTCTGCAGTCGTTGCCGAGAAAATGAAGGAGTACTTCGGTACGACAAAGCGAATTGATAAAGCCAATGGGCGACTTGTATTGGAAAAAATCGCGGCAGCATCTCGCACTCGAATTAGTGCTAGAGCACATAAGGACTTGCAGCGGCGCAAAAATGCACTTGAATCTTCATCGCTACCGACAAAGCTTTCAGATTGTCGCTCAGAGGATGTAACGCGCACCGAACTGTTCATTGTGGAAGGTGACTCCGCACTTGGTACAACGAAGGCTGCCCGCAATAGTGAGTTCCAGGCGATTTTGCCGATTCGTGGAAAGATTTTGAACGTTCAAAAAGCATCACTTTCACAGATGCTAGAGGACAAAGAGTGCGGCTCGATTATTCAAGTTATTGGAGCAGGCTCTGGCAAATCTTTTGATTTAGATGAAGCCAGATATGGGCGAATTATCTTGATGTCTGATGCTGATGTGGATGGCGCGCACATTCGTTGTCTCTTGTTAACTTTAATGTATCGATACATGCGTCCATTGATTGATTCGGGTCGAGTTTTTGCAGCTATTCCACCATTGCACCGAATAGAGGTTGTGGGCGGGGGAGGCAAGAAGGGTGACTACATCTACACATATTCAGATGATGAGATGAAAAAACTTACAGCTGATTTAAAGAAGAGTGGAAAGCGTTGGAAGGAGCCAATTCAGCGTTACAAAGGTCTTGGTGAAATGGATGCTGACCAACTCCGCGAAACCACTATGGACCCAGATGCTAGAACTTTACGGAGAATTACAGTTAAGGATGCAACGGCTGCAGAGGCAATGTTTGAACTGTTAATGGGAAGTGATGTGGCCCCACGCAAAGAGTTCATTGCTAACGCAGAGATTGATCGCGAACATATCGACGTTTAGTCGATAGCAACTAAGTCGAAGTATTCGTCTTTCCAAAGATCTTCATCACCATCTGGCAACAAAATCACACGCTCTGGCTTTAACGCTTGAACAGCGCCTTCATCGTGCGAGACCATAATTACAGAACCTTGATACTCAGCTAGTGCGCCAAGAATTTCGGCCCGTGATGCTGGATCTAAGTTATTTGTTGGCTCATCTAGTAGTAAAACGTTAGCCGCAGATACAACGAGCACGGCAAGTGCTAATCGAGTTCGCTCTCCACCAGATAAGACTTTGACCGGTTTATGCACGTCATCGCCAATAAATAAGAATGAACCCAAGGTATTTCTAGCAGTTGGTTCATTAATATCAGGAGTTGCTGACATCATGTTTTCCAAAATGGTTCGTTCGAAATCTAGCGACTCATGCTCCTGTGCGTAGTAGCCAATTTTTAAGCCATGGCCATGTTCAACTTTTCCGGTATCTGATTCAAGCTCGCCAGCTAAAATCCTAAGCAATGTCGTTTTACCGGCGCCGTTAAGTCCAAGAATGACAACTCTTGAGCCTTTATCGATCACGCATGAAACATCTGTAAAAATCTCAAGTGAGCCATAGTTCTTAGATAGTTCCTCACCAGAAAGTGGAGTTTTTCCACATGGCGCCGGGGTTGGAAAGCGAAGTCTTGCAACTTTATCTGCAACTCGTACATCTTCTAAGCTACTTCGAAGCTTGTCTGCTCGTCGCAACATACCTTGAGCAGCAGTTGCTTTTGATGCCTTAGCTCGCATCTTTTCGCCTTGTTTCTGCAAAATCTCTGCTCGCTTTTCTGCATTCGCGCGTTCCTTCTTGCGGCGGTGTTCATCTTGCTCGCGCTGAAGCAGATAAGCCTTCCAGCCTAGGTTATAAACATCTATAACGTTTCGGTTTGCATCAAGGTAGAAAACCTTATTTACAACGGTTTCAATCAAATTCACATCGTGAGAGATGATGACAAGCCCGCCAGAGTACTTTGACAAAAACTCGCGCAACCAAACAATAGAGTCAGCGTCCAAGTGGTTAGTGGGCTCATCAAGTAAAAGTGTTTCGGCGCCACTAAATAAAATTCGAGCAAGTTCGATCCGGCGACGTTGTCCACCAGAAAGAGTTGAAAGCTCGTTAGAAAATACCGCCTCTGAAACTCCTAACGATGTGGCTATCGCTTCTGCTTCGGCAGATGCGGCATAGCCTCCAGCTGCTGAAAACTCAGCCTCAACTCGACCATATCGCTCCATTGCTTTTTCTAAAGCTTCACCCTGGGCAGTGGCCATCTCTTCTTCAACAGATCGCATACGTGAGGCAATCTGATCCAAATCGCGAGCCGACAAAATCCGATCAATCACAGTTCCTGGTTCATCACCGGTGCGTGGATCTTGCGGTAGGTATCCAATTTTTCCTGTGCGGTTTACCGCGCCACCTGCAGGCATAGTTTCACCTGCAAGAACTTTGGCTAACGTTGATTTACCAGCACCATTTCGTCCAACAAAACCAATGCGATCGCCATCATTAATACGAACCGTTACGCCTTTAACTAAAAGGCGTGCACCGGCTCGAAGTTCAAGCGCTTTGGTTGAAATCACACCCAAGTCTATCTAGTTAGATTAAGCAGCACCAATTCGTGTGCGACGAGGGGCAGCAAAGGCTTTTCCTACTGCTGTTAACTCGAGAGAGACCTGAGCTTTAATCGCATCTTCACTCTTTAGAAGTTTTGTTAACTCTGCGATTACTGTTTTAAGTTCTTTTTGCTCTGTTTCAAGTTCAATTTTGCTCATCTTTGTTAAGCGACGAAGTGGCATGTCCAAGATATATGTTGCCTGCTCTTCGTTTAACTTAAAGTCTTTAATTAACTTATCTTTTGCTTGGGCAGCATCATCGCTGGCTCGAATAATCTTTATAACCTTATCGATGTCGATAATCGCCTTTAATAAACCATCTACTAAGCCAAGTCTAGATGTGGCCTTTGCTTTACGAAATTCAGATCGGCGCCGAATGACTTCGATTCGGTGATCGATAAATACCTTCAAAAGCTCTTTTAGTCCAAGAGTCTGTGGCTTGCCTTTAACCAGTGCCACTGCGTTAATGGCAAAAGCATCCTCCATCGGCGTAAGAGCATAGAGTTTTTCGAGTACCTCTTCTGGCTCAAAGCCATTCTTTAACTCAATGACAACATTTGTTCCCGTCTGACCATCGGTCAGATCGATGATGTCGCTAATACCTTGAATCTTTTTATTTTTAACTAGTGCTGCAATTCGTTCAACAACTTTTTCTGGCCCTATTGTGTAGGGGAGTTCTTTAATGATGATTCCCATCTTACGGGAGGTCACTTTCTCAATTTCAACCGTGGCTCTGACTTTAAAGGAGCCCTTTCCTGTTGCATATGCCTCGCGCACACCTTCTAGGCCAACAATTTCACCGCCTGTTGGAAAGTCTGGTCCAGGTACAAATTTCATTAACTGCTTAACTGTTGCTGTTGGGTTTTCAATTAAATGCTTCGTGGCAGCAATTACTTCACCAAGATTATGCGGTGCCATATTTGTTGCCATACCTACTGCAATTCCTGATCCTCCATTGACCAAAAGATTTGGATAGGCAGCTGGTAGAACAATTGGTTCGGAGAGTTGACCGTCATAGTTAGGTCCAAAATCAACAGTGTCCTCATCTGCCTCGGCAACCATGGCCATTGCAGCAGCAGCCAAGCGTGCTTCTGTGTAACGCATCGCAGCTGGACCTGCATCTAATGATCCAAAGTTTCCGTGACCATCAATTAATGGCAAGCCCATAGAAAAACTCTGTGCCATACGAACAAGGGCGTCGTAAATTGCGCCATCTCCGTGCGGGTGTAACTTACCCATGACTTCACCAACAACTCGAGCACTCTTAACATGTCCACGTTCTGGTCGAAGACCCATATCTGCCATCTGATGAAGAATGCGTCGGTGTACCGGCTTTAATCCATCTCGAGCATCAGGTAACGCACGTGAGTAAATAACTGAGTACGCATACTCTAGAAATGATTCAGAGACTTCCTTGGAAACATCTATGTCAATTATTTTTCCTGGAAACTCTCCAGGCTTTGGACCAACAGGTTTCTTTCCTTTTGCCGCAGTTTTCACGGGCGTCTTCGCATTTGCCATGTGCGCATTCTGCCAAGATAGTCGATTAATTCAGGGGAGGGCGCGCCCCAACGGATGCAACACACTTTGCCGCAAGTGCGGCACCGGCAGATAATGCTTGAGTTAGGTCACTGGTTTCAAGCCATTTTGGAATAAATCCAGCAGCAAATGAATCACCTGCACCAGTGGTATCAACGACATTTGTTGTCACTGCAGTTACTTTTGCCGAGCCCTGTGAACTCATTCCCATGGCTCCCTTTGATCCTAATTTAATGACAACGAGCGGGGTGTACTGCGTCAATTTCTTTTCAGCTGTTTCCACATCTGTTTCATCTGCCAAGTACAAAGCCTCTTCAGAGTTTAAAAGTATTCCATCCATAAGAGAAACCCATGACAAAACCTCTTCCCGAGAAACTATTTTCATGGCACCGGTAGTTGTTGGATCAAAGAAAATTGGTTTACCTGCTGATTTAATCTTCTTAATCATTGCAAGCACTGATTCACGACTCCGAAAATCAAGGAGTGCATATCCGCTGAGATAAACTCCATCAATATCATCAAGAGGTGGAAGATCTGTTACTTCTAAATCGGCATTTGCGCCGTTATCGGGAAACATTGTTCTCTCACCGTTGGAGTCAACCAAAATCACAACCACTCCCGTTGGACGACCAGAGTGCATGAGATTTAAGTGTTCGACTCCGTACTTATCTAAATCTGAAATTAGGGCAAATCCGACGGGATCATTTCCAGTCCTAGCTACTAAATGAGCCTTGGTATTTGTTCGTGTAATCCAGGTTGCAACGTTAGCTGCTTGACCTCCAGGGTGGCTTGAAATTTTGCTAGCGGTGTCGTTTCCGTAGTTAATTGGCTCTTTTAACTGAGAAATTACATCTAGGGCAATGTCGCCTATGCATAGAATTTTTCTCATAACAGTGCAACTGCTATCTCTGCGGCAAGTGCGCAATTGGATTTAATAATCTCTGTATTAATCTTGAGTGACTCACTATTTGATGCTTTGTGAAAGTGCTCCAGCAAATATGGAGTTACGGCCTTGCCATCTATTCCATCTTGTTGAGCACGAGCTAATCCACTAGCAAGAATTTCATCATGTCTGGCTTTGGGCATCTCTACTTTCACAGGATTAGCCACGATTAAAGATTTAAACTGGGTTGCAATACCTGTTCGAACCTTGATTATCTCTGCAATCTCTGTAGCACTTTCAACTCGGTGCTCTAGTGTGTAGCCAGAGTCAGTCAGATAAAAACCGGGAAATGAGTTAGTCCTATAACCAACTAGTCCAATGGCCAAAGTTTCTAATCTTTCAAGTGTTGCATGGACATCCAAAATAGATTTCACGCCTGCGCAGACCACTGTCATATCAAGTTGAGATAGAGCTGTTAGATCTGCTGACTCATCAAATGAAACAGATGCACCTCTATGTACTCCACCTAATCCACCTGTTGCAAATACTTTAATTCCCGCAACTGCAGCAATGTGGGCAGTGGCAGCAACTGTGGTGGCAGCGCTTTTATTTTGGGCAATGATGATCGCTAGATCACGGATAGATGCCTTAGAAATATCATCGCGATTGGCGATAGCTTCTAGTTCGTGGGCTTCTAGGCCGATGAGAATTTTCCCATCTAGCAATGCGATTGTTGCTGGAACAGCCCCATGATTTCTAACTATTGCTTCACATTCCTTTGCAACTTCTAGATTTGAGGGACGTGGCAAGCCATGAGAAATGATCGTAGATTCAAGGGCAACAATCGGTTTGCCTGTTTTTAAAGCCTGGGCAACCTCAGATGAATACTTTATTGCACTAATCATGGACAAACTCTAATACACATTCGTGGGAAGATATGCACGTGCATTTATCCCAAATAACCCCTTCAATTTTTAATTCCCTTGGGTTGGATACGGCTGCAGATGCGTTAAATATTGGAGTTTCTCCTATGGGACGCGAACTGCTATTTCTCATTGATGGATTTGGCTTTGATACTCTAGAAAAGTATTCACATGCAATGCCCACGATTTCTCGAATGGTAAATCACGGCGTGATAAATACTGCATTTCCAACTACCACTGCTACATCTTTGGCAACTTTAACTACAGGTGTCATGCCTGGTTCTCATGGAATGCTGGGTTACACGGTTCAAGTTCCACGAAGTGGGGGACGGTTACTGAACGCTCTTAAATGGGATGAACGAGTAGATCCAGAAAATTGGCAACCAGTTCAGACTCTCTTTCAAAGAGCATCCGATTCTGGAATTAACGTGACACATGTTGCAGCAAAACGTTATGAAAACTCAGGATTTACTAGAGCAGTTTTTCGTGGGGCTCAGTACAAGGGCGCAAACGTTGCTGCGGATTTAGTAAGTGAAACCAAATCTGCATTACAAAAAACACCTTCATTTGTTTATCTCTATGTAAATGACTTGGACTCAGCAGGCCATAGCGATGGAGTCGGTAGCCCAAAGTGGCTTTCTGCGCTGACAATGATTGATCAACTCACCCAACAGTTAATGAAAGAGGTTCCTAAAGGAACTCGGATATGGATTACTTCTGATCATGGGATGGTCAATGTTGAGGAAAAAATAGTAATTGGGCAAGGTAATCCATTGCTCAAGGGTGTCAGTGTTATCGCTGGGGAGCCACGGGCTCGACATATTTATTTGGAAGCAGATAGCAAAAATGCACGAGAAGATGTTGCTTTCACATGGAAAGAGTTCTTAGGTGAGAAAGCTTTAGTTTTAACTCGAGAAGAAGCAATCACGCATGCAATTTTTGGTGAAGAAGTGAGTCAAGATGCAGTAGATCGGATGGGCGAAGTAATTGCGATTGCTCGCGGGGGAGTTGTATTACTTGATCCAGATCGGGCGGACAAAGAAGGGGCAATGGTTGGCCATCACGGTGGCGATAGTCAGATTGAATCTCAGGTTGGACTATTTACTACAACGCTAAGTTAACTACTTGTCCTCTGGTTTGATACCGAACATAATTTCATCCCAACTTGGCACTTTTGCACGTGCAGTTATTCCATCGCGGGATGCTTCATCATCTGGCTCTTCGCGAATGACAGCCAATCGTGGAACAAGAGGTGAAATCTTTTCGTTTTCGAAGCTTTCAAGATCCTCATACTCTTTAAAGCGATCTTTATCTATTGTGCTTACTCCATGATTTTCGGTGCTACGACGCTCTGAAGGATGTGTAGATTCGGTTGTAACAAGACCAGGTTTGGAAAGCTGACGGGGAGCAGGTTCATCACCCATCATCCAGCGAGCATTTTCATCCATTGATGTCAGTGAGCGCAGCAATGGATCAAAACTCCATTGGGCTACTCCGACGCCACCTGTCTGTGGATAGTGAAGTTCAACGGTCCATGTTCCATTTTCTAATCGCCATGTGTCCCATGACAAAGTTGAGGCGTCAATTCCACGGGGTGCAAGGCGTGAAGTAATCGTTTGGATCAAAGTTACGGGATCGCGATCGATTTCTTTTCGCACAACAATTTGCTGTGCCTGATCAATTATGTAGATTCGCTCTGAAAGTATTGGCCCTGCAAAGCGCTCGATTTTCTCAATTGAAACGTTGTACTCACGAGAAATCTGTTCACTTGTCTGCCCAGTTCGAAGCAATCTCTGAATCTCTTTAATCGAAATTGATGGCTCTTCATTATCTGGAACAGAGTTCAATCGCTGTTGATTTACAGTTGCACGCAAAGTGTCACTAATGCGAACGGAGTATTGCTCGCCCTCTTGATCGCGCAAAGACAGGTAGAGACCATCATCGGTCCGTCCATCTAGTCGAAGCTCAGTCACGAGCACGAGGGTAGCCGATGAGGGCCTTAAAAACCTTGAAGTACGGGAGTGTGGCTAGGCAAGCTGCGATCATAAATCCCAAGGGGACCCAGTATGCAAAATCTGCGCCATATTCATCAATGACCAGGCCCGACAGCGCGCTGGCAATAGCACCACCTAATGGCATACCGGCTACGACCCAGGTCAAAGTTTCTGTGATTTGTTCAGTGGGTACTGCCGCTTCTGCAACTCCGTATGCACTTATAACTAGTGGCGCAACTGCAAATCCATTAAAAAATAATGCAACGGAAAGCCAAAACAAGGAATGCACAAACAGCATTGGAATTGACAAGAGTGTGAGGGCAAACAAAAAGATTAGAAAACGTGTAGCACTAGAAATTTTCCACTTAATCACACCAGCTCCTATTGCAGCAACAGCGCTTCCGCATGCCCAAATCGCTAACAAAATTCCAGCTTTATCTTCTTGGCCTCGGGCTTGAGCAAAAGCTACTGTCACGATTGCAATTGATCCAAAGAATCCCCCCAACAAAACAGTGGGAAAAACCACAGCCTGTACCTGCTTGTTTCTAATCACTGCCGGATGCGGATCAACAATTCTTTTAGGGGTTGCAGGTGGCTCAGTTGATTTCTGTATTACAAAAAGCGGGACTCCAACAGCCATAAATACTATGCCGACGATAATGCCTGCAGCTGGGGCTATGGAAGTTGCACATGCAGTCACGATTATTGGGCCAGCAATAAAAACAATCTCATCCATTAAGGCCTCAAAGGAGTAGGCCGTATTTACTATATGTCGATCGTTCTCATCTTCTGCTGTTGTTGATTTATCGGGGCTCAAGATGTGTAGCCAGCGACGCCGAACGAGCCCACCAGTATTTATTGAAAAGCTCTCAGCAAAGATTATTGCCGCAAACCAGGTCCAAGTTGGAGTCTGATTTAAAACTAAAAAAGTAAATAGAGACAGACCAGCAATCTTTACAGGCACAACTCTTATGAGCATTGCACTTTGCCCTATGCGATCTGCTACTCGAGACCAGGCGGGAGTAGCAATCGACATGACAACAGATGCTGAAGCGCTTAGTGCTCCGGCAATTGCATAGGATCCATTAACCGATACAACTATAAATACCAGAGCAAGTGAGTCCATCGAAATTGGCATGCGAGCAATGACGCCTGGGATAGAAAACTTCAGACCCCCTGGTGTGCGCATCAAGGTCGTATATGCAGAGAACATGGGTATTAGTCTAGACCGCGGTTAGACTTGCTCTATGACAGATTCAAAGGCATTACTAGATCTCGCCCTGACAATCGCACGTGATGCAGGTGATTTATTGATGGATCGACCAGCATCATGGGATTTAACTTCTAAATCAACTGCAATAGATATTGCAACACAGATGGATCTAGCAAGTGAAAAGTTCATTGTTCAAGCGATCTTAAAGGCGAGGCCAGATGATGGAATTCTTGGGGAAGAGGGTGCTTCTCGCGCTTCCAAGAGTGGAATTACATGGGTTATAGATCCAGTCGATGGCACAGTGAACTATTTTTATGGTCTACCAGGTTGGTGTGTATCGATTGCCGCAAAAGATGAGAATGGAACTTTAGTTGGCGTTGTTCATTCACCCACAGTCAATTCAACATGGCATGCTTCAAAAGGCAATGGTGCATTTCTCAATAATGTAAAGATTGCAAGTAATGACCCTGTTGAATTAAATCGCGCACTTATTTCTTCAGGATTTGCCTATGATGTAACAAATCGAATTGAGCAGTTAAAAATCGTTAACGTTCTTCTTCCAAAAATTCGAGATCTGCGCCGCATAGGCTCTGCCGCTGCTGATATCTGTCATGTTGCTACTGGTTTAGTAGACGGTTACTTTGAAACTGGATTATTTGAGTGGGATCTGGCAGCCGCCCAGCTAATCGCCGAGGAGGCTGGAGCTGTTGTCACTACTCGCAAGTGGCACGGACTTGATTTGACCGTAGCCGCAGGTCCCCACCTGTATCAACAGTTGAACGCTCAAATTCCTGAGTAAGTCCAGGTCCAGGGCCCGATTTACGCTTACAACCCTGTCTGTGGCACAATACGCAATCTGCACCGCCAAAGCGCGTGCTTTATTGAAATGACAAAAGGATCGAAAATATGAACATTCTTGATGCAGTAGATGCAGCCTCGCTGCGCAAAGACATCCCACAGTTTCGCGCTGGTGATGAGCTCAAGATCCATGTTCGTGTTATCGAAGGTAACAAGAGCCGTCTTCAGGTTTTCCAAGGAATTGTTATCCGTCGTCAAGGAGACGGTGTTCGTGAGACTTTCACTATCCGTAAAGTTTCTTACGGTGTTGGAGTAGAGCGCACATTCCCAGTCCACACTCCAGTTATCGAAAAAATTGAATTAGTGAAGAAGGGCGAAGTTCGTCGCGCCAAGTTGTACTACCTACGTGATCTTCGCGGTAAGGCTGCAAAGATTCGCGAAAAGCGCGATGGCGTTGAAGGTTACGGCGATGGAATTCTTTCAACTCCAGTTGCTGAGGTAGTTATTGAGCCAGTGGCAGTCGCACAAGAAGTTGTTGCGCAGCCAGCAGAGGCTGTTGCCCAGGAGGTAGCAGAGGCAATTGCAGAAGCGCCAGAGCAAGCTGTTGAACAAACTCCAGATGTAGAAGTAATTCCTGCATCTGACGAACAGCCTAAAGCCTAGTAACTTCATTCATTTCAATGCGAAACAAGGGATCACTCCTTAAGGAGCTCCCAATCCTGATTGTTGTTGCATTAGTTGTCTCACTATTTATTAAAAGCTTTCTAGTTCAGTTTTTCTATATTCCGTCGGGATCAATGGAAAACACGTTACAAATTCAAGATCGAGTTGCCGTCAATAAAGTTCCATTTATCTCTGACAACATAAAGCGCGGAGATATCGTCGTATTTCGCGATCCCAATAATTGGCTGCCTGAGAACGTAGAAAACTCGAGTAACTCATTAGTGGCAAAGGCCAAGAGCCTTCTAGTTACAGTGGGAGTTCTCCCAAATCCTGCAAAGCAGTACTTGGTTAAACGAGTTATAGGTGTTGCAGGTGATCGAGTTGTTTGTTGCACAGAAGGTAAAAAACTCTCCATTAATGGAGTAGAGGTAACAGAGCCTTATATTTATGGTGGCGATGCACCATCTGACATGAAATTTGATGTAACTGTGCCTGAAGGAAAACTATGGGTATTAGGTGATCACCGTGGGGCAAGTGCTGATTCCAGATACCATCAAGAGGACATCAATAGTGGATTTGTTCCACTAGAACGTGTTTCTGGTCGTGTAGTGGCAGTTATCTGGCCCTTTAAGAATTTAACATATGTTCCAAGAGTAGACGTCACGAAGTAGCCCTTGAAGGTTATAGAGCAACTGCTAACTGCTGCAGGGATCGCTCCGATTGCTGGAGTAGATGAAGCAGGTCGAGGTGCATGTGCGGGTCCATTAGTCGTTGCATCAGTTGTTTTAAACGATCCATTTACTCCTGAATTAACTCCGGTTCGAGATTCAAAAGAAATTTCAGAGAGTAAGAGAGAAATAGTCTTTGATTTGATTCAAAAGTTTGCAACCTCAATCAGCATAATCATCATCTCTTCAGAAGAAGTTGATTCACGTGGTGTGCATGCTGCAAATTTAGATGGAATGCGCCGAGCGGTATTGGGATTAAACATAGAGCCTGCATATGTTTTAACTGATGGATATGCCATTGAAGGCTTAGGAGTACCCAACTTAGCGGTTTGGAAAGGCGATCAAGTTGTTGTTTCGATTAGCGCTGCATCGATTATCGCTAAAGTTACAAGAGATCGAATAATGCGAGAGCTCGATCTAGAGTTTCCAGAGTATGGATTTGCAGGGCATAAGGGCTATATCACCGCCGGTCACACACAAGCTCTAGAAAAACATGGTCCAACACCGCATCATCGGACATCATTTTCAAATATCGCAGCGCTCATCCACAAGTAATTCGATTCAGCCTCCCAGTAGTGGAGTTACTACTTATTGTGACTAACTATGAAAGATCTTATTTCTCGGGCAGCACTATTTAACGTGATTGAGGCAGGGCACAAATTCTGGTCTCAAGAAATCTTTGAGTATGGCCCACTCGATGTATATGAGAAACTGATTAATGGTGGATATGGCCCAAATAGGCACGAGAAGTTGATATCGGCCCTTCAGTTAACTTCAGGTGAGAAAGTTCTCGAGACAATATCGGCCCGAGGTGTTAAATTTTTAACGCCACAGGATTTAGAGTGGCCAGAGCAGTTAAATGATCTAGCCAATCCACCAATTGCTCTAGTTGTTAAAGGTAATGCGCAAACATTAAAGACAGCATCACTTGCAATAGTTGGTACGAGAAATCCAACAAACTACGGAGCTCGAATCGCCGGTGAATTTGCCGCAGGCTTTGTTGATCGTGAGTGGGCAATTGTTAGTGGCGGGGCATACGGGATTGATTCTTATGCCCATAAAGGCGCACTCATGGCCGAGGGCATCACAATTGCAATAATTGCTTGCGGTGTAGATATTAATTATCCAGCCGGAAATGCCAGACTTTTTTCTGAGATATGTGAAAGTGGAGCAATTGTTAGTGAGTTCATGCCCTGTCAAAAGGCTTTACCCAATAGATTCTTAACACGTAATCGATTAATTGCTGGGCTTTCTAAAGCTACCTTGGTTGTGGAGGCTGCTTTTAGAAGCGGCTCACTGCGCACTGCTAGAGACGCTGCAGAAATATTTAGACCTGTAATGGCTATTCCTGGCGCGATCAACTCACCAACTAGTGAGGGCTGTCATCGATTAATTGGCGAGCGTTCGGCAGAAATTGTCACATCGGTGGCAGATGCAGTGGAATTTGTTGGAGTTCGATCAGGACAATCAATGAGAGAATAGTCAGATGAGCGATTTTCGATCGGGATTTGTTGCGATAGTTGGACGTCCCAATGTTGGAAAATCCACCTTAATTAACGCACTTGTCGGTAGCAAAATTGCAATTACTTCACACCACCCAAATACAACTCGCTTAGCAATTAGAGGAATCGTCCATCGCCCCGATTACCAGGCAGTTCTTGTCGATACTCCCGGTGTTCATAAACCAAAGACTTTACTTGGACACAGACTCAACCAAGTTGTTGATCAAAGCATGGACTCAGTAGATATTGTTTTAATGTGCATCCCAGCAGATGAAACATCTGGAGCCGGTGATGTTTTCATTGCTCAAGAGATTGCAAAACACAGTAAGGCTAAGAAATTTGCCGTCATAACAAAGACAGATTTGATTTCAAAGGAAAAGTTAGCAGCCCGCTTACTTGGAATTATGGAGCTAGCTAAAGGATTTACATGGGATGAAATCATCCCTGTATCAGCGGCTATTCACGACCAAGTTGATTTGCTCAATGAACTAATTGGTAAAAATCTGCCTCAAGGTCCGGCCTACTATCCAGAGGGAACAAATAGTGATCAAGCCATTGAGGCATTGATTTGTGAACTTATTAGGGAAGCGGCGTTGCAAGATGTCAGACAAGAACTTCCTCACTCAATAGTTGTGACCATTGATGAATTTGGCGAACGTGAAGAAAAGGGATCAAGGCCTTTCTATGATGTTCATGCAACAGTCCATGTGGAACGAGATTCACAGCGGGCAATTTTGTTGGGCCATCAAGGCTCAAGGCTAAAGGAGATCGGTATAAGAGCCAGGGCTGATATCGAACGCACACTTGGCGCCAAGATATTTCTTGGTCTACACATAAAAGTTTCTAAAGAATGGCAGAAAGATCCAAAACTATTAGAACGGTTAGGGTTTGGCGACAATATCTGATTGAGTTTTCTTGCTAGCAAGATAGGAACCAATAAGTACTAGTGGAAGCCCAATTATTAGTCCGATCGTAATCGGCTCATTCAAAACAATTACGCCAAGAACAACTGCGACAGATGTGTTGAGATAAGTAACTAAAGATCCTCGTGCTGGACCAATCTCAACAAGAAGTTTAAAGAAGACAAGAAATGCCAGAGCTGTGCAGAGAACTCCTAATGCAATTAATGAAAGAGCGGGCTTGAGCGTGACCTGCGAAGGCCACTGAGCAATAGCAAGGGGTGCCCAAAAAATTGAAGTAATCGCCATCGCTAATCCGTTGATTGCAATTCCATCGACAAGAGGCAAGTTGGTTGTCACCATAATGATTGCGTAGGAATATCCCATTGCGGCCAGAATCATCATTGCAATTGAGGCGGGGTGGCTGTTTCCAGAAAAACTCTCAATTCCAACAACTGCTATTAAGCCAATGAAGCCAACAACAATTCCAAACATTCTCTTAAATTGCCAGACTGTATGGTCACCCCGCATGGAGGTGATGATCGCTGCAAATATAGGAACAGTTGAAATGAGCAATCCAGCTAGCCCGGAATCGATCTTTTTCTGCGCAGTAGAAATCAAGATCCAGGGACCAATCATTTCGAGGAGTGCATAAAAGGCTACAAATTTAAATCCGAGAACAGCTCCCTTGAAGGTTTTTCGATAGAGAGCAACAGGAATCAGAATTGCAGCACCAATTAATGTTCGTCCAGCAACAATTGCAGAAGGTGGAATTTCTTCAACTGCAACTTTCATCAGTAAATATGGAATACCCCATAAAAAACCAACAAGCAGAAAATAAAATAAGGATTTACGACTCATTAAATACTTACCATAGTTACCAAAATTACCATCATTACCATTGTGTCGTTTTTTCCTTTAGCGTTCGATATTTCTCCATGACGCCAGGAGTCGGCGCAGAACTATGGTGTTGCACATGACCCAGATCCCACTGGGGCATTTGACCCAAGAGTGCCCATGCCGCTTGTTTGGCTGCACCGTTTGCTACGTACTCTCCAATAGGTGGCACAAGTACTTCACGGCCAAATAATGCACTAGCAATTACCGGTACCGCAGGATTCTTTGCTGCACCACCAATGAGTAAAATTCGCTCAACTTTTACACCCAATGCAACGAGTGAATCAACAGCATCTGCTAAGCCGGACAACATTCCTTCAATCATAGCCCGCGCAATATCTGCAGGATTTGAATTGCTTATGTTCATGCCAGAAAGCGTTCCGGTTGCATTCGGACGATTTGGAGTGCGCTCTCCTTCAAAATATGGCAAAAGTGTTAAGCCATGAGCTCCGGGTTGTGCCGAAAGCGCTAACTCTGCAATCTCATCATGGTTTTTGCCAAGCATTTGACATGCTGCATCCAGAATTCGCGCAGCATTGAGTGTGCAGACAAGTGGAAGATATCTGCCTGTTGCATCTGCAAAACCTGCAACTGATCCGGATGGATCATGCGTTGGTGTTTGTGAAACTGCAAACGCAGTTCCACTGGTCCCAAGAGAGACAACAACATCACCTGGTTGTGCCTGAAGTCCTAAGGCTGCAGCCGCATTGTCTCCGGCACCGGCGGCGATTGGGATTCCATTCTGAGTCTCGCCTCCAAATTCAGATGCAGCAATTATGCGCGGAAATTGAATCTGTCGATTTTTACCTAGCGCTAATTCGATAATTTCTTGGCGATACTGTGAAGTGCTTGGATCAAAATAACCTGTCCCGGAGGCATCGCTTCTGTCAGTAAATAGCTTTGTAAAATCTTTTCCACCTTGGATTTGCCATGAAAGCCAGTCATGCGGCAATGCAACAGAAGCAGTTTTTGCTGCATTTTCTGGTTCGTGATCTGCAAGCCATCTGAGTTTTGCAGCAGTAAATGATGCAACTAATTTTGATCCAACTTTCTTTGCAATCTCTGCATCCCCACCTGCTTCGCGATTTAAACTTTCAGCTGCATCAGCAGATCGAACGTCATTCCATAAAAGTGCATCGCGAATTACGTCACCATTACTATCGAGTGCGACCATTCCATGTTGTTGTCCGGCAATAGAAATTGCAGAAACATCTTCTATTCCGCCGGCTTCTGAAATAGCCGAATTCAATCCGTTCAACCAATGAACCGGATCGACTTCTGTGCCATCTGGATGGCTGGCCCGTCCCTGGCGGACTAGTTCACCCGTATTTGAATCTCGAATAACGACCTTTACAGATTGGGTTGAAGAGTCCACCCCAGCAATAAGTTGTCGTTTAGCCATGGGGCAAGGCTAGACTGTCCCAGTCAGTGTTGACCACAAGTAGCGGAAAATTAGCGACTTTAAAGAACAAGAATATTCATGGAGTAGTAAATGCGTATTGGTGTGTTAACTGGCGGCGGGGATTGCCCGGGACTAAATGCTGTAATTCGTGCAGTAGTTCGAAAAGGTGTCAAAGAATATGGTCACGAGTTTGTTGGTTTTCGTGATGGATGGAAAGGGCCTCTTGAAGGTCTAACGATGCCACTTAGTCTTGAGACAACACGAGGTATTTTGCCCCGTGGAGGAACAATTCTTGGTTCTTCACGGACTAATCCTTTTAAAATTGAAGGTGGCGTTGAGCGAATTAAAGAAAATCTTGAAAAAAGTGGAATTGATGCGTTAATTGCAATCGGTGGAGAAGACACTCTTGGTGTGGCAACAAAGCTAGATGCCCTTGGAGTAAAAGTCATTGGAGTTCCAAAAACAATCGATAACGATCTAAATAATACTGATTACACATTTGGATTTGATACAGCGGTAAACATAGCTGTTGAAGCAATTGATCGTTTGCACACAACGGCTGAGTCACATCATCGAGCGTTAATTGTTGAGGTTATGGGACGCCATGCAGGCTGGATTGCACTTCATGCTGGTTTAGCAGGGGGAGCGTCCTGCATCTTGATTCCTGAACAAAAGTTTTCAACTGAAAAAGTTTGCGAGTGGGTTGAGTCTCGATTCAAATCTCACTACGCACCTATTATCGTTATTGCCGAAGGTGCGATTCCTCAAGATGGAGATATGGTTACAAAGGATCAAACACTAGATTCTTTTGGCCATGTAAAACTTTCAGGCATCGGTGACTGGCTTGCTCAAGAGATTGAGAAAAGAACTGGAAAAGAAGCTCGAACATCAGTTCTAGGCCACATTCAGCGTGGTGGAACACCGAGTGCCTTTGACCGAGTTCTAGCTACTCGATTTGGATTACAGGCAATCACTGCCGCTCATGAGGGCGACTGGGGCAAGATGGTAGCTCTGCACGGTACAAATATCGTGCGCGTTCCTCTTGCATCTGCAACAGAGAAACTTAAAGTGGTCCCATTAGAGTTCTATAAGGAGTCTGAGATCTTCTTTGGTTAATTGCCCTGCGCAGTTAACTAACTAGTCTCTACACTTTCCCAATGAGTACAAACTTAGAAAATCTCTTTACCCCCGGCCTTGTTGCGGCGCAACAACCACAATGGCCAGGTGGACCAGAAGGTCCAGCAATCAAAGCTGCCGTTGCCCAACTTCAAGGGCTTCCTCCATTGGTTTTCGCAGGTGAGTGTGATGATTTAAAGTCTCGAATTGCATTGGCTGCAGAAGGTAAAGCGTTTTGGCTACAAGGCGGAGACTGCGCTGAAACTTTTGTTGCTGCAACTGCTGATTCAATTAGAAATCGCATAAAGACAATTTTACAAATGGCAGCTGTTTTGCAGTATTACTCCAGTCTTCCAGTTATCAAAGTTGGTCGTATGGCAGGTCAGTTTGCAAAGCCTCGCTCGAGTGATTTTGAAACCAGAGGCGAGGTCACACTCCCTGCTTATCGCGGAGATGCGGTTAATGACATTGAATTTACGCAAGAGTCACGAACCCCAGATCCTCAACGCTTAGTTCGTGTTTACAACACCTCTGCTGCAACTCTTAACTTAGTGCGCGCCTTTACTCAAGGTGGTTATGCAGATCTTCGCCAAGTTCATGAGTGGAATAAGGGCTTTATCCGCGATTCCAAAGTGGGAGATCGCTATGAGCAGATGGCAAATGAAATTGGTCGCGCACTTTCCTTCATGAAATCTGCCGGAGTGGACCCAGAAAGTTTCAAGTCCGTTGATTTCTTTTCTAGTCATGAAGCATTGATCATGGAGTATGAAAAGGCATTAACTCGCATCGATTCTCGAACTGGTGATGCCTATGATGTTTCGGGGCATTTCATTTGGATAGGAGAGCGCACCCGGCAATTAGATGGCGCCCATGTTGATTTTGCTTCAAAGGTTCGAAACCCAATTGGAATTAAGTTAGGTCCAAAATCAACTGTAGAAGATGCCTTGGCTCTAATCGATAAGTTGGATCCCAATCGTGAACCAGGTCGCATTACATTTGTTACTCGCATGGGAGCGGGCAAAATTCGCGAAGCACTACCTCCACTCGTCGATGGTGTAACAAAATCTGGGGCTAAAGTTTTGTGGGTCTGCGATCCAATGCACGGAAACACCTACGAAGCACCAACTGGATACAAGACTCGTAGCTTTGACGATGTCATGGATGAAGTAAAGGGATTTTTTGAGGTTCATAAAGCACTTGGCACTCATCCAGGCGGCGTTCACATTGAATTAACCGGTGATGATGTAACAGAGTGTGTTGGTGGAGGAGAAGAGATTTCGCACGAAGATCTAGCATCTCGATATGAAACTGCCTGCGATCCTCGGCTCAACCACTCTCAGTCCCTAGAGCTAGCATTTTTAGTTGCTGAAATGTTGCGCGATCGCTAACTTAGGTCTGTGTCCGAACTCATAACTTCCTGCAAAACACCCATTGGGACACTCAATCTTTTGGTAGATGATCACATTTTGATCGGCTCCAATCTCAGTACTGTCTCTGCTTTAAAGCCTGGTAAAGATGCAAAGAATGTAAAGCACATACCGGTTATTTCAGACCTCATTCAAGATTATTTTGACGGCGATTTATCTGCGCTTAACGGAATTCAAGTTCGGCAAGAAGGACCACAATTTTCTCAGTCTGCGTGGAAAGCTATGAGAAAGATTGCTCCTGGTAAAACATGGACCTATTCAGATTTAGCAGCGCGTGCAGGATCTGCAGCAGCTGTGCGAGCAGCTGGCACGGCATGTGCCAATAATTCAATTATGTTGGTAGTTCCATGTCATCGAATTGTTAAAACTGGCGGCGCCTTAGGAAACTATGCATTTGGTGTTGAGAAGAAGCGATGGCTTCTTGGCCACGAAGGTTATTTGTAACCAGAAAATATTTCTAGTTACAGTGCTTAGGTGAACTATTTGTTTTCTTTAAGTACGATCAAATACATAGCAAGTAGCACCAGCATGCCCCCAAGTAGAACTTGAAGAGTCAATACTTCTTCGCCGAATATGACGGCAAACAATGCAGCAAATACAACTTCCATCGTTAAAATCACAGCAACTTTAGTTGCGCTTATGTGCGCTTGAGACCAGGTCTGGATAATGAAAGCTACTGCAGTTGCAAACACTGCAGTAAACACAACTACGGCCCAAACTCCTCTATCTGGAGGAGGGGAATAGCCTTCTGGGATTGATGCAATACCTGCCATCAATGCGCAGATAGTTAACTGAACAACTGTCATCGCATAGACATCTCGTCCAGGCGACCACTTACTAAGTGCGATGATGTGAGCGGCAAAGAAAATTGCACTCATCAGTACAAGCATCTCACCGAACCCAACTGAAAAACCCTGTACTGACAGTAAGGCCAGCCCGATGGTGGCAATGAAAATACAGAGCCAAACAAATCTACTGATTTGCTCCTTCAGAACAAATGATGCCAAAAGTGGAGTGAGCACAACATAAAGACCTGTAATAAAACCAGTAATCGCAGCACCAGTCCGTTCAAGACCTAAAGTTTGAAAGATATATCCAAAGCCTAAAAAGACACCGGCCATGGATCCACGCAAGAGCAAATCTTTATTAAACTTTTTAACTACCTGCGGTCTAATTAAAACCATAACTACAACTGCTAATGTGAATCGAGTAAATAGGAAATTGTTGACACTTTGTCGCTCGATTGCATCCTTCATGACTACAAATGCCAATCCCCAAGCAGCTGCAACGCCAAGAAGTGCCCAAGGAGCAAGTTTTAATTGAAGTTGATGGCGAACAGACATCATCCACGCAGTTTCTTGAGGAGTGCGACCTCTTTTTTATGGGCCGGCTCTAAGCCAGGAGTTTCCAAAATTAATGGCGCATTTGCAACCGCCGGATGTTTCAGTAGTTCCTTGAAAGGGTCAATCCCGATATGCCCCTCACCAATATTTTGATGGCGATCTTTTAGTGCACCGCAAACATCCATGGAATCATTTGCGTGAACAAGTTTAAATCTCTCAATCCCTGCAATTTCTACCAAAAGATCGATAGTTGCCGTCATGCCTCCTTTTGTAGCAATGTCATGTCCGGCTGCAAAAACATGGCATGTATCAAGGCAGATTCCAACTTTTGGATGATACTCAAGTGCTTTTAGGTACATTTCTAGATCATCTAATTTTTTAACTAATGATTGACCTTGTCCAGCCGTAGGTTCGAGAAGGAGAAATGGTGATGAATCATCTAATGCATTAAGAATTGGCATCATGCCTTCGTGAATTTGTTTCCATGCCTGATCAACATGGGAGACATCAACTGCCGAACCTGTGTGAATGACTACCCCGAGAGCACCAATTTCATAACCTCTTTTTAGAGAGTAGGCCGTTGACGCTAAAGAATTTTCATAGGTTGCAACAGTCGGAGAACCTAAGTTGATAAGAAATGGTGCATGAACGTATGTTTCAAGATCCATTTGGGCTGCTTTGATTTTAAAAGCTTCATCAAGTTCTGGTTTTGCAGGGGGCATTGCCCACATGCGAGGGCTTGAAGCAAAGACTTGAATTACTTCTGCGCCGATCTCTTCGGCATATTCAATAGAACGCTTAGCCATTCCGCCGGTTGTGGGAGTGTGCGCACCAATTCGTGGCTTTTTCCCGAGCTTAGGCATTTGGCTACTGTACTTTAATCGTTACAACGCTGCCACGTTCAACTTTTGTTTTCTTAACAGGAGAGACAGAAATTACGTACTTAACTCGATTTCTTCCAGTTGAGATTACTTTTGGCTTGAGACCAAGAGATTTGAGGAGATTTTGTGCTGCAACTGATTCCATTGCAATGATGGTCTCTGGAATGAAGGTATATCGAGGACCCTTTGAAATGACAATGGAAACTTTTGCTCCCTTATCCAATGCGCTGCCTCCGGCAGGGTTTTGTGAAATTACCGCAAGCTCTAAGACGCTTTCACTGTATGCATATGTAGGCTCCACATCAAAACCAGCCTCTGTTAATTCATTGAGTGCTTGCTCACCACTTTTTCCTAGATAAGAGGACAATGCAACCTGCTCAATACCTTTGGAAACAATAATCTCAACTTGAGCATCTCGTTTCACAGATGTTCCAGATTCCGGGCGCGTTTGAATCACAAAGCCTTTAGGAATTTCATCGCTAAAGGTTTCATTGATCGGAAGAATTTCTAAAGGAAATCTAGAAATCACATTTTGAGCCGCCGAAACAGTAAGCCCAGTTGTTTTTGGAATCGTGTAACGCTCTGGTCCTTTTGAGACAATGAAATTGACAGTGCCATTAGCCTGGACTCTTCCGCCTCCCGCAGGATTTGATTCAATCACACTACCTTTGGCAATTTCTTCATCAAATCTATTTTCGACGATGGCAGCTGTCAGACCAAGAGGCTGCAAAACAGAAACTGCTTCTTCATATGTGGCACCAACTGTTGATGGAACAACAACTTGAGAGCCTGGACCAACCAAACTCCACCATCCAGCCACACCAACAGCGATCGCAAGCACTAATGCAATCTTGCGGTTTCGACGTACACGCCTGCTTGCGCGTTTCTTCTTTTCTTCTTTTCGTCTAAGTTGGCGTGTAGTTTCTTTCTTTATGTCTTCAGATTTTTCTTCGTCTTTTTCTTGAAGTTCTTTTGTAGCAAAAATCTCTGACTTAGTAGTTTCTTTCTTTTGCGATTTTTCACGAATGGGCTCTACAGGCAAATCTAAACCTAGCGACATTTGATTCTTCTTTGGATCTAAATTGACCTGGATTTGAGCTAGTTCATCTAAAAACTCAGAGGCTGTGCGTGGTCGATCGTCCGGATTTTTTGCGGTTGCTCGCGCAATTAACTCATCAAGTTCTTGTGGAATGTCCTTGCGCTTACTGCGAAGCCGTGGAACTTCTTCATTAACGTGCATGTAAGCAATTTGTATGGGGGAGTCGGCAGTGAAAGGTTTGTCACCGATTAACATCTCATAGGCAACAATTCCAGCTGCATATACATCACTTCGAGAATCAGCGATTCCACGTTGAACTTGTTCGGGAGAAAGATAAGAGACGCTACCCAAAATCACACTAGATTCAGCCGTCATCGTCGAACCAATCAACTCGCCCCTGGCCAAGCCAAAATCTGCAACTTTAACTCTGCCTTCATTTGAGATCATGATGTTTTCTGGTTTTATATCGCGATGAACAATTCCTAATGCATGTGCGGCAGATAATGCGCTCAAAATCGGAGTTAAATAATTGATCGCATCTTTGATCTCAAACCTTCCACGCTCATTTAAATACTCACGCAAGGTGTGGCCTTCAATAAGTTCCATTACTAAAAAGACAGCAGGCACACCATTTTGATTCCACCCTTGATCTTGCACTGCCACGATATTGGGATGAGAAAGTGCTGCTGCAGCTTTAGCTTCACGGATAAAACGTGAAACGTAGGCATCATCTTGGGCAAGATGTGAGTGCATGATTTTTACTGCGACTTTACGATCTAGCCTTGTATCTATTGCCTCATAGATTGCCGCCATCCCACCATTGGCCACTTGACGCAGTAATTGATACCGACCATCAATGAGTTCACCGGTCAGATCAGACATGTGGAGATTTTATGGAACCAGAGTGGTGAGGCCTCATCTGGCGCGCCCAAAGCTGCTATGAAGTAAGTTTCACATCACAGTTTTCGGCTGTTTTATCGATTTGAAAGTGTGCATCTTGATGCGTTTGCCACTTGAGCATTAAATCTCGAAGGTGGTGTCCATCTCGATCTAATACGCGTTGTAGGCCGATCTCTGCCGGTGTTTCTATCCAGTGGGTCTTTGCACCTGCATCTCTGACTACTTTTTGCGCCGCACCAACCCCCTCAAGTATGAGAACTTCTGTGGCAAGCATCAACACTTCTTCATCAAATTTCATGCTAGCCCAATTAAATTTAGCAAGGTGGAAATTCTTACCTGAATTATGTGATTGCACAATGTGTGAAAGCTTCACCGTGAGCTCTTCTGAGAGAGCATTTTCCCAGCCGTTGTATAGATCATCCATATGAATAACCTGAACAGTTGCCGTCAACTGATACTCACGCTCAAGCTTTGCTGCCAATGTAGTTTTACCTGAGCCGGCAGGCCCATCAATTGCTAAGAGCACGGTTCCAACGTCGCCAGCCGACAACTGCAACAAACGTGAAGACAACATAGAGCAATGCAGTAAACCAATATCCCAAGAGCAAATACTGCGTGCTACCTACGATATTGATGATGAGCCAAAGAAACCATGCTTCGAATTTTTCATAGATCATAAGTACTTGTGCGAACAAACTTCCTATGAGCAAAAATGCATCTGACCAAGTTGCAGCCGCACCAACTCCAGATAGCAATGGTGTTAACACGGCTACAGATGCCATTACAGATAGTGCAATGTAGGAGCGATTCCTTACGGATAAAACTCCAGGTTCTGCGCCCTTGGGTCCCCATCCACGCCAGCCATAGAAAGCTGCAACGATAAAAACTATCTGAAGTGCGGCGCTTGCAAAAAGCTCGACTTGATAGAAAAAGACTGCATACAAAATGCTTCCCGCAGCCCACCATGGCCACGTAATTCGTTTTCCAGTAGTTCCCAGCCAAACCCCAATCAACGATGTGATGGCAGCTACAAACTCTAAAATTGAGACTTCATATCCCCATGCTGTAAATAAAATAGTTGACATTGTAATTTTCCTTTCCGCATCCGCATTATCGGATCGGTCTAACGGTCGGTCTGAATTTCAGACCCTCTCAGCCTTGGTGGCTCCCGTGTTCATAGAGTAGCGTTATCTCGTGCTGAAGTTCGGTTATCTTGCAATGATTGCATTCACTGTGTTCGGCTCCATTTGGCTTGAGTTTGTACTTAAAGTTAAAGTTCTTAGAAGATACAAGCAAGCGATCAAGGCAATATTGCCCATCTCTCTCATCTTTATTGTTTGGGATGCTTACGCAATTGCCTCAGGGCACTGGTGGTTTGATAAAGAGCAGATCCTTGGAATCTTTGGACCCTTTGGAATTCCACTTGAAGAGTACCTATTTTTCACGGTTGTGCCGTTAGCAGCGATTTTGACGATAGAAGCTGTAAGAACCGTTAAGAAACACTGGCAGGTTTACAAATGACATACACACAGTTAGCCCTGTGCGCAGTGCTTATCGCTATAACAGTTGATCTATTCGTGATAAAAACTGCCTTACTTAAACGAAAAGTGTTTTGGACGTCGTATGCAATCATTGTTGGTTTTCAGCTTCTTACTAACTGGTGGCTCACATCCCGCAATATCGTGATGTATAGCCCGGATGCGATTATTGGAATTCGAATCGCATCGGCCCCAATTGAGGATTTACTCTTTGGTTTTGCTTTAGTTCTTGGAGTGCTGATTAATTGGATACGGTTAGACGCTTCAAATAAGCCGCGCTAGCTACACGGAGCCTTCTGCCCGTAGAGGTCTTGGCTCGCTTATTGAAAATGTCATAGTTAATTTTTTCAACTTCTTCAACAATCCCACAGTACAAAGTACTTGCAGCCTCTATACATGGACGACTAGTTGGTTCCAAAAGGTTTATCCCTGGCGCGGCCTCAAGCTGCAATCTCTTGACTCTGGCAATTTGAAACTTGAGCGCCTCAACTATTTCGGGAGTAAGAACTCTTGCTTCGAGCATTTTGCGGTCTACTCCGAACTCTTGCAACTCTTTTTTGGGAAGATACACCCGTGACCTATCTAAATCTTCACCTACGTCTCTAATGAAATTAGCTAACTGAAAAGCAATACCTAGAGTTTTTGCCGATTCAAAGGCATCGGCGTGCAAAGGTCCCAGAATTGGAACCATCTGTAGTCCAATAACTGCAGCTGACCCATAGACATATTCCATTAAATCTTCATATGTCTGGTACTCCTGAATTGTTAAGTCCATCTCCATTGAATGCAAAAAAGCTTCAAAGTATTCGTGTGGAATATCAAATCTTGTAACCGTATCTATAAGTGCCCGTCCTACGGCATCCTGGCTTTTACCCTTCTTTAAATCTGAAAGAACGGTATTTCCCCAGGTATTTAACTCTTTTGCTTTTTCTTCAACAGTTAATTGTGATGCTAAGTCATCAACAATTTCATCTGCATAACGAGCAAAGCCATAGAGTGCGTGGACAAATGGCCTTTTTGCTTTAGGCAATAAGAGAGTTGCTAAAAAGTATGTTTTTCCGTGAAGAGCATTGAGTCGTTTGCACTCTGCATATGATGCACGCAGATCGGGATCTAGAATTCCGGCAGCTGTTAACTCATCCACTTATTTGACCGGACCCACAATACGTTCGGCGGCTAAGCGACCTGAAATCAAGACCATCGGAACGCCAACACCTGGTTGTGTTCCAGATCCAGCAAATACAACGTTTTCAATACCAGCAGCAATATTGCGTGGCCTAAATGGACCTGTCTGAAAGAAAGTATGGGCACTTGCAAATGGAGCGCCAGCTTCCATTCCTTGGGCCTGCCAATCTAATGGTGTTGTGAGTACTTCAGTTTCAATCGAATCACCAAATCCTGTATAGCCACGTTTTTCCATTGTTTCAACCATGTGATCGCGATATGGCTTTGCTTGTTTCTTCCAGTCGATGTTGGCAGTTAAGTTAGGTGTAGGAAACAAAACGTAATAGGAGTGTTTTCCTGCAGGAGCCAAAGTTGGATCATCTTTTGAAGGTAGTGTCACCAAAAGACTTGGATCACTCATTAGGACCTTTTTCTTAATAAGTTCATCAAATATTCCATCCCACTGATGACCAAAATGTATGTTGTGATGAGCTGCAAATTCATACTCTCGTGAAGATCCAACCAGCATTGTCACGCAAGAAGGGGAGTAGTTAAGCCGTTTTACTGAAAGTGGAGTTTTTCCTAATAAATCGCGCCAGGCAACAGGTAGATCAGGATTTAGAATGACCGCGTCACATTCAATTCGCTGACCCTCTTCTGTAATGACAGCCTTTGCTCGAGAGTTAACGACATCAATTTTTGAAACAGTGGTGCTGTATTTGAAAACGACACCATGTTTTTCGGCGGCCGCTGCCATGGCCCGTGGAACGGCGTGCATTCCACCCTTAGGAAAGAAAACTCCGTTAACTGAATCCATATATGCAATAACTGCATAGATTGCTAACGCCTGCTGCGGGCTAACACCTGCATACATTGCTTGAAATGAATACACGCGTTGAAGTCTGGGATCTTTCATAAACTGATTGACTTTAGGAGATAGACGTCTAAAACCACCTAATGCAATCAGACGGGCTAGGTTTGGAGTTAATAAGTTAAGTGGCGAGTCAATGTTTCTGTCGATGAAATCATTCATTTCGTACTTGTACAACTTAGTTACGAAATCTACATATTTTGCATAACCTGCAGCTTCTTCAGGGCTAATTTTTTCTGCAATCTCAGCTTCCATTTGAGCGGTATTTGCATGCACATCAAGTTGCGTACCATCTGCATAAAAAGCACGGTAAAGAGGAGATACTGGCATGAGTTCTAGCCAATCCTTCATATCTTCACCCACACTGCTGAATGCATCTTGAATCAGTGATGGCATTGTCAATACAGATGGTCCTGTATCAAATGAGTAACCATCTTTTTTCAGCAGACCATTTCGTCCACCCGGAACCGATTCACGTTCTATTACCGTGACTTTACGACCCGCACCTGCCAGGCGTAGGGCTGCACTTAGACCAGCTAATCCAGCACCGACTACAACAACATGATCTGTTGGTCCCTTAACGCGTGCTGGCATCAATTACTCCTCTTAGTGGCAATATGAGCAAGTTCTCTTAACAATTGTTGACCCTCTTCTGAAAAATGTGGTGAATCAATAGCTGCAAGTGATGTTTCAGCTAATTCTTCAATCATCTTTTCCAACTTATCTTTTGCTCCAGTATCCAAGATTATCTGCTGAAGGCAGGTTATGCCCTCTGAATCTAGCTCTGGTGATCCAAAGTATTTATCGAAGCTCTGTGACTGCGAAGGAGATTGGTTTTCACGTGAAAGTGCGATCAAAACGGTTTTTTTACCCTCGCGTAAGTCATCACCTGCTGGCTTTCCCGTTACGGAGACGTCTCCATAGACCCCCAATAAATCATCACGAAGTTGAAATGCTTCCCCAAGAGGCAGACCATATTTTGATAGCGCATCAATTCTTGACTGCTCAATTGGATTAGCAATAGCTGCGCCAAGGTGTAATGGCCGCTCTATGGTGTACTTACCAGATTTGTATCGCGCAATTTTCATTGAGCGATCAACACTTGAACTTTTCTGTGTTTGTTCATGGATATCCAAGAACTGTCCTGCCATAAGTTCAACGCGCATTTCGTTGTAGTATGAAATTGTTCGCGCATATTGTTCATGCGTTAACCCAGCTGAATTCAACATTTGATCAGACCAGACAAGTGCCAAATCTCCTAATAGCACTGCAGCTGATAAACCATACTGTGGGGCAAAGCCTTCAAGTTGATCCTGAACATGAATCGATTCAAAATGACGATGAATAGATGGCTTACCTCGTCGCGTATCGGATGCATCCATTAAGTCATCATGAATCAAGGCACAAGCTTGCAAGAGTTCTAAACTTGCAATGGCCTTTATGGTCGATTTTTCCGCAGATCCACCGGCAGCAATAAAGCCTGCATATGCAAAAAGAGGTCGCAGACGTTTGCCTCGCTCTAGCAAGAATGATGTCAACGAGTTACAGACAATTGTTAAATCTGGAGATATCTCTCGAAGGTAGGCACCCTCACGGCTTAGAAATACTTCAAGCTCTTCTTCAACCGATGCACGAACGGTAAGCAGGCTCGAATTTGGCGCTGAATTCACGTGATAACGGTACCCTCACTCAGTGGTACTTGGCACATCCTATTCATTTGAATTCTTTCCTCCCAAAGACGTAGAAGGGGAGGAGAGATTGTGGCATGCAATAGAAGGCCTTAAATCTATCTCCCCAGATTTTGTCTCTGTGACATATGGAGCAGGTGGTTCCACGCGAGATCGCTCAATTCGAATTGCCCGTGAAATAACAGACCGCACAGGAATATCTACAGTTGCACACATTACTTGTGTCGGATCTACTCGCGCAGAGTTGCTAGAAATCTTGCACAGTTACAAAGATGCCAAAATTACAAGCATTCTTGCACTAAGAGGTGATCCTGTTGGTGGACCGTTAGCTCCATGGATTCCAACAGAAGATGGGTTGACCCATGCTGATGAACTCGTTGAGTTAGCACGCGATTGCGGGGGATTCAAAATTGGCGTAGCGGCTTTTCCAGATGGGCACCCAAGTTCTGGAGGAAATTTTGAGAAAGATATTGACGTACTCATTAGAAAAGAACAGTTAGGCGCAACTTTTGCGACAACACAATTCTTTTTTGATGTTAAAGCTTATGCAAATTTAGTCGAGCGTCTTGCAAAACGTGGCTCCTCATTAACGATAATTCCCGGTATTTTGCCAGTAACTAATGTGAAGCTCTTGCATCGAATGGCAGAGCTGGGAGGAACACCAATACCTTCACATATTGCTAAATCCTTTGCTGACGTTGAGTCTGACTCGCAGGCAGTTCGCAATGTAGGGGTAGAAATTGCTACAAAACTTTGCCAAGAGCTCTTAGAAGTAGGAGCGCCTGGATTACATTTCTATACTATGAATAGTTCCACAGCAACCATCGAGATCTATCGAAGGATTACAGATGCTCAGTAAACAGGAATTCAAAGTTAGATGGAGTTCTTTACATAGTGATGCAAAGACAGATGGAATCGTAGGTGCGTGGCTCAATATTTCCTATCGATTTGGCCTTGTGTGCACTCTGCTTAGAATCTCCCCAAACGTTTTGACCTTATTGGGCTTACTTGGAGCAGTAGCAACTGCCGTTACTTCACAAACAATCTGGGCAATTTTCTTCCTTGTATTTTCCCTATTTTGCGATGGCATAGATGGAAGTGTTGCAATCTTTCAACAACGCGAAAGTAACTGGGGGGCCACGCTAGATGCTGTAGCAGATCGAATTAGTGAGGCTTTCTGGTTTTTTACTCTCTTTGCTATTGGTGTTCCAGCATGGATTCCAATAATTTTATGGAGCATCGCCTCTTTTCAGGAGTATGCACGTGCAAAGTTAAAATCACTTGGTGTAAGTGATCTTGGAGTTGTTACCCCAGCTGAAAGACCCATCAGAGCAAGTTTCTTGTTTATCGCTTTGGTATTAAACTACATGGATATTCCAGGAGTAACCTGGCTATCTATCGGCTTCTTGGTGGTTCAGATTTATAGTTTTGTTAGTGTCGTAGTTTTCGCTCGAAGCCAATTGCTTCGGCAACTAGATCAGCACTAATTCCAACCAAAGGAAGTCCACCACCTGGGTGGGCCGAACCACCAACTAGGTAAAGTCCTTTAATAGGGGATCTATTCTTTGCCCTTAAAAAAGCAGCCCGTGGACCATTACTTGATGTTCCATAGATTGCACCACCTGGGGCGCGTGTTTGAGATTCTAAATCTGCGGGTGTGCGAATTGTCATTGTTTCTAATCTAGAACGTATTGGAATTCCCTGTTCTTCAATTTGGTCAATGATTGTGCTTGCATATTTTTGATTGAATTCATCATTACTCCAGTCAAATACCCCATGAGTAGGAGCATTAACCAGCACGAACCAACCTTCAAGGTTTTCATCCTTGCTCATTAAGGGATCTTTTGGCGAGCAAATGTAAATCGTTGGTCTTTCAACTGGCTTTGCTTCTTTAAAAATAGAATCAAATTCAGCATCATAGTTTTTTGGAAACAAAACCGTGTGATGCTTCATGCCATCATTGGGATCTTTTCTCATTCCAAGAAGTAATGAGAATCCAGCAACAGAAACATCTGCTTTTGAAATATTTTTACGGACAGTCCTTAGAAGTCGATTGTTGCCAGAAACTAGTTTGTTATATACCAAGGATGCATCAGCATTGGCTATGACGACATCAGCTTCCACGTTTTCTCCACTTGATAAGACAATGCCTGTCGCCTTGCCTTTTACTGTTTTAATCTGAGCAACGGGTGAATTAAGGTGAAAACTGACTCCTACATCTATGGCTCTTTGATGGATTTGTACTGCAAGATTTCCCAGTCCGCCTTTGACATGCCATGCACCAAAACTTTCTTCAACAAAGGCAATGGTGGACAAAACTGCAGGTGCCTTGCGTGGATCTGAGCCACTATAAGTTGCATAACGATCCATGATAAAACGCAGATGCTGATCCTTGAGAATTTCATCTCCATGTTTGCGCAATGATTTCCACGGAGCAATGATCAAGAGATCTCTAAAAAATGTAATACGTTTAAGTAGTGAGAGCGGAGATTTTAACTCAGACTCAATAAATGGCCCACGACTAACATCCCACATTGCCTCCGCACGGCGCATTATGCGGTCCCACTCAGAAGAGGCCTCCTCACCAAAACTCGTTGCGATTGCATCAAGAGTTTCTTTGCGAGAAAGATTTGCAAACTGAACACCCAACCCATCAGCAAATCGATAATCAAATGCTGGACTGACCGGATCAATTGGACTGACAAAGCCCATAGGTTTACCAGTTTTTTGGAAAAAATCTTTATAAACA
Source organism: Actinomycetota bacterium (assembly GCA_009704505.1). Lineage (GTDB taxonomy): Bacteria > Actinomycetota > Actinomycetes > Nanopelagicales > Nanopelagicaceae > Planktophila. The sequence goes on from WLEB01000006.1 coordinate 32,044, forward strand.
GCTGGCAGAGTCAAAAGCGAAGGACCTGTATCAAATGCGACTCGTCCAATCCATTCTGTTCTGCACTTACCACCTACTTGATCACTTGCTTCAAAGAGGGCAACTTCATGACCTCCGCGAGCAAGTCGAGCAGCTGCACTCATTCCACCCATTCCAGCACCGATGACCACAATTTTCATACTGTGCGACCTTTCCAGGTGACGCTACTTCGTACTCTAAAAGAATGAATGATCAAATAGATGAGCAATGTTGCCGAAATGGGATGAAAGAAGCTATCAACAATCTTGCCTTGAACCTTGAATGCACTGATCATTCTAGAAAAAACAATCAAAACATAGCCTAGCCATCCATAGAAATTTCCTGTTAAAGATAGCAAAAACGGAGCTATGCTCGATAAAAATAGAAAGATAATTACCATAGTTGCGCCGAGGGATCCGCCAAAGGCCCTATTAAGTGATTTTCCGTAACCAGATTTAATTGAATTCCATGATGTGTACATACGGCATTCGGCAATCGATGCTCCATTGATAACGCTGCCATGAAATCCTTGTCGAATTAGCTCGCGTGCAAGGAAGACATCGTCAATTACTGCATTCTTTACAGCTGAGTACCCACCAATTTTTTCAAGCGCTCTTCTGCGAACAAGAAAGAATTGCCCGTTTGCAATTGCCATTGAGGGGCGTGAAGTTCTCTCAGCGATCCTTAGATTTACAGTTGATAACCATGACCATTGAAGTAGTGGTTGAATCATGCGCTCACTCAAAGTCAGAGCAATTTGCCGGGGATATGGCGAGATGAAATCAAGAGATGTTGATTTCAATGTAGCAATTGATCGCCCGATTGCATCAGGAGTTAGACGCACATCTGCATCGACTGAGACTAGAAATTCTTCTTTTGATTGAGTAAATAACTGTTGGAGAGCCCATGTTTTGCCGATCCAACCTTGTGCTAAAGGTGCACCCTTGATGACAGTAAATTGAGAGTTTCCGGCTGTGTATTGGTTCAGCAGATCAAAAGTGTGATCCTCGGAGTTATCGTCCAAAAGATAAAAGTGAAAATCTCCGACTTGCTCTGACAAGGTTGAAATGAGATCTTTGACATTTTCTGCTTCATTTCGCAGGGGAACAAAGACTCCAACAGTTTCACTGACTCTGTCAGTAGATAAAGGTGTTAGGAGTGAAGGCGTAGTTGCTACTGAAGGGCTACGAAGAAGTAAGAAATTAATAATTCCCATTGCAAGCAGCACCGACGGCAGAATGTAGAGCAATGCGTTAAAGATTTACGGCCTTCCGATCCATCGATTGAAAAAGTAAGGTGCCAGGAGTATTCCCAGGATCAAACCAGAAAACATTGCTATTCCAGGACGACCAAAGAAGAAGAGATTTCCTACTACACCAGAAAAAAGTGTCCAGAACAAAAGTATGTCAGCTGCGACTAGGGAGCCACTGTTTTTGCGACGATCACGTGGGGTAGAAAAGTGGAGCATAGACATCAAAGCCATGCCGGAGAGTAGCCAACCAAATGTATTTGAAAGTGGAATCTCTGGCTGGAATGGAACATGTGCACCATCTACTTGCCATGTCCATCGACCAGCAGTAACCATGAGTGGATCTAGAAATAAATCCCACGCACACATGAGAGCTGCTCCATATAAAAAGACCCAAGATTTTGCGATCCTACGAGCTGCAACAAGACAAGGATGGGCAATCATTAGCCACGCAAATGGCACAACTAAAGGAACATCAAGAATTTTAGGTCCTAAAGTATCTGAATAAACGTAGTCTCCAAATGGCCAGCCAGTAGTAACTCCAAGTTGCTCAATCCAAAATCCAAATAGAACTGCGATAACAAGAAGAGTGGTTGCATATCGAGCTCCATAGACAGCGAAACCATGTAAAAACATAGAAGTTGCCGCCGTGTAAACAGAAGCTACTGTTATGAAATCTAAAACCGATCCATCTACAAGTGGATAGGCAATCTGCATGAGGATTGTTAAACCCAAGAAAGAAAAAATTAGTAGCGTTAAAAATGGAGAGGTACTTTGGCGCACTGATTTCCGTGGAATAAACTGGCGCATAGACATAGGCATAATTCTGCCCTATAAATGGGGACCTACTTAATTAAACCCCGCTCATCCAGCAGTGCAAATCTGGCAAAAAGCTCTTCCGAATACCATTTATAGCGAGCGGTATCAGCGATTGCCTTTTGATGGGCTTGGCCACGGTATGCGAAATCTCGTACCGCAGATGCAGATTCCCATAATGAAAAAGTGCCTTGCAAGCCAATTGGGGCCTCACCAATACCAATAGCGTTGATTAAACCATCTGCAGATTTCAGTGAGATTGTTACTGGAGGCACGGAGCGCCAAAATCTAAAGTTCTGATGCCATTTAATTCGAGCGCGGGTAATTGCAACTACTGGACCGCTCCATGTTTGTATATTTTCTGAAGAACGTGCATGAATCGCTGCATTGCTAGTTTGACCAATTAACTCGGTAAATGGATCTTTTCTGGCCCATTTTCCATGTGAGGAAATAGGTGAAAGCACTGCGCGAAACTCATGGACGCTATTTCTTCGCCACAGAGAAATCAGGGCAGATGAATCAAACGCTTCAATATCCTTAACAACAGCAATCAAACCCCAACTCAAGGGATCTGCATCTCGAGGTGTAAAGGTTTCACCCTTACCCACTCCGAGTGATTTATGGAAACCAACATTTTTGTCCCAAAAAAGCAATAGTCGATTAAATGCCATAGACAAAAGCGCAAAAGGAATTCTTGACGGTTTGATTCTCCAAAAATAAGCAACAACCATTAAGGGCCCACAACCATTTCTTGTGCCCCAGTACATGCAACTAACTCAGCAAAAGATGTTGGATATACAGCATGTGGATGACCGGCAGCGGCCCATACAACTTCATAATCATTGAGTGCCAGATCAATAAGAATTGTTGCGGGGGAGATCCAGCCGATTGGAGCAACGCCGCCGATTGAAAACCCAGATTTTTCCTTCACATAATCAGCATCGACTCGATCTAGTTTTTCAACTCCAAATGTACGTGCCACTAAATCTGTATCAACTCTATGTCTTCCACTTGTAATTATTAACAATGGCGAGCCATCCATTAACTTGAAAATCAGTGATGATGCAATTTGACCAACTTCAATTCCTAGGGCATTGGCAGCTTCTTGCGCTGTTCTTGCACTTTCGGAAAGTACGTGAACCTGCCCATTTATTCCATGATCAGCCAATGCAGCAACAACGCGCTTTACTGCAGCTTTTTCAAGTACGCCTTCCATGTATTAACTTTAACAACTTATCTTTGTGCTGCGCGTTTAATCAAGGAGCCAGAATCCAGGTTTCTATCAGAGTAAAAATCGATATCGAAAATAGTAGGACTGCAAAGGTAATGCGCAGAATTACGGGCTTGATCTCTTTGCTTTTAATTGAGGACAATCGGGCAACAACCACTGCTGCTACAGCCATAGATATTGGGACTTTCCAATTTACTGCCCCCCAGCCTTGATAGTGACCAAAAAAGGCTGTCAAAGAGTTAAGAAAAATGATGGCCAATGATGTGCCTGCTGCTTTGGCATGGGAGTTTTTAAAGAATAGAACAAGTATTGGTATTGCTAAGAAACCTCCACCTATTCCAAAGAAGCCTGTTACCAAACCGATTATTAGTGAGATCAACACAAGCCAAATAATTGGAACTTTCTTTTCTGTTCCAGAAACAGGCTTAATTAACATAGATGCACCGGCTATCAACATCACCAATGAAAAGCCCGTTGTAATGAAATTATCAGAGAGTCTGTAGGCAATGAGTGAGCTAGCAATATTGGTTGCTAAACCAAGGCCCCAAATGGTTAGAGCTTCCTTAACCAATACATCCTTGGTTTTTAGCTTTGGAATTACCCCTGATCCGGCGGCTAATAAAACCACGGCCAATGCTGCAGTGGTGGCAGATTGTGGAGTGAAATCAAAGAGATATAAAAGTATTGGAACTGTGAGCATTGCGCCACCAGCACCTACAAATCCAAGGATGGCACCGATGAAACAGCCAGCTATCAGGCCGGCAAGAATCTCCATGAAGTAATGATGTATGCAAAAGGCCCGTCAGTAATTAACCGACGGGCCTTTTGGCGTGAATTTCTGGTTACAAATTAGAGGTTAAAGAATGCACCTGTAATTGATGGACCAAAATCTGTTCCTGTTGAAACTAGTGCAAAGATAATCAGTGCAGCACCTGCTAGTGAAAGATCTTTAAAGAAACCAATAGTTTCATTCTGCTTTGCTGTTGGATCAGTTTCTTTCCAGAATGCGTGCATCAAGAAAGCTGCTGGGATAAGGAACAGTGCGAGCAAAAGTGCGCCCAGGTCAGCGTAAACGCCAAATGCGATATAGAGACCGCCGATAAGGATCATTAGGCCCGATAGAAGTACGCTGAACTTTGCTGCAGGAACTTTTTTATACTGTGCATAGCCAGTCATTGCTTCTAGCTTGGTTAGGTGCGAGATTCCTGAGCTGATAAAGATCAGTGCGAAAAGCACGCGGGCGATAACGAGAACGATGTCCATGAGACTCCTTAAGTTGATGTATTGCCCTTATAGTAATTGAAGTTTCAACTATTATTTCTATCTGACACCCCTCAAGGGCTTGCTATTTGTCGGGGGTAAGGGCTATTTTTCGAACATCTGTTCGAATACCCACAGCCTTGAAAGGTCTACCCAGAAATGTCAGCCACGCAGGTTAACCCAGCCCTTGATGTCACTATCGATGGGGCAACAACACCCATTGAATTTACTTTCAAGGGTAAGCGATTTCGCATACATGCAGTGCTTTCGAGATGGTGTGAGGCCGGTGGATGGTGGAATCGCATTAGTGATGGCAAGTACCGCCCGGATGATCAAGCCCGTGCGCTCTGGCGGGTAGAGGCTGCACCTATTGGTTCACTAACAACGTTTGAACTTGAGCGCGATGAATTAACGGGTCAGTGGATTATCCGTAACGTATGAGTTTTATTCACCTTAATGTTGCTAGTGCCTACTCATTGAAATATGGAACTACTCAACCCAGTGATTTAGTAGAGCGAGCTGCGCAGTTTGAAATGCCGGCGCTTGCTTTAACTGATCGTGATGGTTTGGCCGGTGCAGTTAGATTTACTCAAAGTTGTGTTGAGTATGGAGTGGCACCGATTATCGGAGTCAACTGCGCAATCGAGCTAGGTGATGTTAAGGGCCGGATTACATTACTTGCCCACGGCGATGGCGGATGGCGCTCGCTATGCAGGCTAATGACATCTTTAGCAATGACAAGTGATACCCGCAAACCAGTCCTGACTCTGGATTTTTTGCAACGCTTTAGTAACTACAGCAGCAATGTTTACGCGCTACATGGACCAGAGTCCCCATTAAGCAGTGCGATTCAGACACATCGCTTTGATCGCGCCCTTTCAATTTTTAATCAAACTCGAGATTTATTTGCCAGTAATGCAGTGGAGTGCGTTTCGCATTTAATCGCAGGCAAGGCAGTGCGATCTACTGAGCACGCTGCTAGGTCACTTATTTTTGCCCGAGAAAACGATATTGACGCAGTTGTCACTAACGCAGTGCGGATGTTAGATCGAAGAGACGGCCCAATAGCCGATGTTCTAGATTGCGCCCGTCAGTTGGTTCCATTGCATGAGCGTCATATTGAGCGTCGCAATGCTGAAGGATTTTTAAAATCTAGTGATGAAATGATTTATTTAGCTAGCGAAATCGCACGCGCTGCTGGTGAATCAACCCCACGAGCATTACTTAAAACAACTCGCGAATGGGCCGAACGCGCTCTTTTGTCACCACAAAGAGATATCGGTTTAGGGGGAGCGCACCTACCTGAGCCTCATGTGGTGGGAGCTACAAACGCACAAGAGATGCGGGCCCTACTGCGCACTCGTAGTGAATCTGGAATCAATCGCAGATATACCGCAAGTGATGCGATTAAAAAAGCACGAGCACGTTTAGATGATGAGTTAGCAGTAGTTGCAACCCTTGGCTATGAATCATATTTTTTAACGGTTGCAGATATTGCAGCGATGGCCAACGATGCAGGCATTCGAGTTGCTGCTCGAGGCAGCGGTGCAGGCTCATTGATCTGTCATCTACTTGGAATATCAAATGTGGATCCCATAGAGCACGGCTTACTCATGGAGCGCTTTTGTTCACCGCTGCGAAAAGCATTGCCAGATATTGATATTGATGTTGAGTCCGACAGACGTCTTGAGATCTACGACATGATTTTTAAACGCTATGGAGATAACAACTGGGATCTAGAGGGCAATCAATCTCGTTGCGCTGTTGTTGCAATGATTGATACCTATCGCGCCCGACATGCCATTCGTGATGCGGGCGCAGCTTTAGGTCTACCTGGCATGGAGATCGACATGCTCGCAAAATCTATGCCACATATCAGGGCGCGCAACATATCTAAAGCTATCGAGTCGTTACCTGAACTTCGAAAATTAAATATCTCTACACCTCTTATGGCTGCCACTATTGAGATGGCACAGCGCCTTGATGGTCTACCGCGTCATTTGGCTATGCATCCCTGTGCGATCGTTTTATCAGATGGTGGGTTTTTAGATCGCGCACCTCTGATGGCTAGTGCTGGGGGATATCCCATGGTGGCCTTTGATAAAGATGGGGTTGAAGAAGTTGGCTTGCTCAAACTCGATGTATTAGGAGTCAGAATGCAGTCAACTATTGCTTATACAGTTAAAGAGA
>WLEB01000060.1 GCA_009704505.1 Actinomycetota bacterium
CTAACAATGCAGCGAAATTGGATTGGCCGATCAACTGGTGCAAATGTTGATTTTGTAATTGAAGGCAGAGAAAAGCCCATCACAATTTACACAACAAGACCAGATACTCTTTTTGGTGCAACATTTATGGTGGTCGCAGTTGATAGTGAGTTAGCAGCAGAGTTAGTCGTTGGCACTGGGGTAGAGACAGAGTTTGCTAAATATCTAGAGACTGTAAAAGCGGCAAGTGATATCGATCGACTTGCAACAGATCGCCCAAAGAGTGGAGTGTTCTTAAATCGATTTGCAATCAATCCAGTTAATGGACGGAAGTTACCTATTTGGGCAAGTGATTACGTTCTAGCCGATTATGGAACAGGCGCGATCATGGCTGTTCCGGCACATGATCAACGCGACTTAGATTTTGCTCGTGCCATGAAACTTCCAGTTCAGGTTGTTGTTGATACAGGTGAAGAAGATCCAAATACTTCAGGTGTTGCAACAACAGGGGATGGTCAGTTAATTAACTCTGATTACTTAAATGGCCTCAATAAAGCAGATGCCATAGCAGCGATAAACAAAAAATTAGAAGCAGATAAAAAGGGCACTGCCGCACGTAACTATCGTTTGCGAGATTGGTTAGTTTCTCGCCAGCGTTATTGGGGTACTCCAATTCCAATTATTCACTGCCCTTCATGTGGTGAAGTTCCTGTTCCGCTAGATCAGTTGCCATTAACCCTGCCCGATGCACAAGGTTTAGATTTAAAGCCAAAGGGAACGTCGCCATTAGGAGCTGCAACCGATTGGGTAAATGTTAAGTGTCCTAAATGTTCTGCCGATGCAAAGCGCGATACAGACACGATGGATACATTTGTTGATTCATCTTGGTACTACCTACGTTATGCCGATCCAACCAATGCAACTGAGCCATTTTCTAAGAAATCAGTAGATACATGGCTGCCTGTAGATCAGTATGTTGGTGGAGTCACCCACGCAATTTTGCACCTTTTATATAGCCGTTTCTTTACTAAAGTCCTTAACGATATGGGAATGGTTGATTTCAATGAACCATTCACACGTCTGCTCAATCAAGGAATGGTTGTTATGGACGGTTCGGCAATGTCAAAGAGCCGTGGCAACTTAGTTCGTCTTTCTGATGAATTAGAAAATCACGGCGTCGATGCCATTCGTTTATCGATGGTTTTTGCTGGACCACCAGAAGATGATGTTGATTGGTCTGACGTATCACCATCAGGTTCGGTTAAATTCTTAACGCGTGCATGGCGCTTATCAGGTGATGTAAAAAGCGCTCCTGGAATCGACTTTAGTAAAGGCGATCTAGGTTTACGTAAGGCAGTTCATAAAGCCCTACACGATGCAGCATTTGCTGTTGAATCATTTAGATTCAACGTCGCAGTTGCCCGAGTCATGGAGTTAGTAAATGCAACACGTAAAGCAATTGACTCTGGATGTGGACCAGCAGATCCTGCTGTTCGCGAATCAGTTGAAGCAATTGCAATCATGCTTTCACTTGTTGCACCTTTTACATCAGAAGAGATGTGGGAGCGCTTAGGTCACAAGCCTTGTGTAGCCCTTGCAGGTTGGCCAGAAGTTGATCCAGCTTTACTTGTCGCCGATGCGGTAACAGTTGTTGTGCAGATAAATGGAAAAATCGTTGACCGCATTGATGTTGTCCCAACAATTTCTGATGCAGATCTAGAGGCAGCAGCATTGGCTCTTCCATCAGTTGTATCAGCCCTGGCTGGCGCGCAGATAAACAAAATCATCACTCGTGCTCCGAAGCTAGTTAATATAGTTATCAACAGTTAATTTGCTTTAATGAACGAAAAAGTAAGTCAGCAATCGGATTGTTTTATTGGAGCTAAGGGAGGTTAGGTTATGGATTCCATCTACTTAATCCTTGGCCCGGAATCGGCGTTGGCCGAACGCGCACTCACTAAACTTCAAGCAGAGTTAAAAGAAGAAAAATGTGAAGTGACAACGCTATTTGCTGGCGAGACGGTAGTTGGCGATATCGCCGATGCACTAGCACCATCACTTTTTTCAGAGCGTAGAGCTTTGATTATTCGAGATCTGCAAGATTTGCCAGAAGATAATCGCCCTGAGATCACCCGGTACTTAGAGGCTCCTGATCAACTGACCACTGTCATTTTTGTCCATAAGGGCGGTGTCAAAGGTAAAGCACTCGTTGATGCAATAAAGAAAGTTAAGCCACAGATCGTTGCATGTGAGTCTTTGAAGAAAGAAGCAGAAAAGAGTGAGTTTGTTAGGTCGCTATTTCTGGATTTAGGTAGAAAAGCATCACCTGCTGCAGTTGCTGCATTAGTAGGTGCACTTGGAAATGACTTAAGAGAGGTTGCAAGTGCAGTCACGCAGATATCTACGGACGCACCTGCTGGCGTAATCGATGAGTTAACAGTCGATAAATATCACCAAGGAAGAATCGAAACAACAGGATTTGATGTTGCAGATGCAACGTTAGATGGCAACTTACCTGCAGCTTTGATCGCACTGCGCAGCGCACTTGAAACTGGAACAGATCCCGTCATGATTACTAGTGCAATTGCATCTTCGCTTCGATCACTTGCAAAAGTTTCTGGAGCAAATCGCAATCAAAAATCTTTCGAACTAGCTGGTGCATTAGGAATGGCTCCATGGCAGATAGATAAAGCACGCAGGCAGTTGGCACGCTGGAATCCCGGCCAAATCGCAGATGCGGTTGGGGCTATCGCTATGGCAGATGCCGAAGTCAAAGGCGCCGCAAGTGACCCGATTTATGCGCTCGAAAAGGCCGTAACAAAGATAGCTTCATCGCAATTTGACCGCTAGATGCGCGCTTGCGTACGCTTACCCTCTGCCCAACAGCCCATCGGTCCCAATGACTGATCGGGTGGGGCTAAAAATGAAGTGGAGTAACACGTGTACGCAATCGTTAAAGCTGGCGGACGCCAGGAGAAGGTCGCAGTCGGCGACACAGTAATCGTTGATCGCATCGACGCTGCTGCTGGTGCAACTGTTTCATTTCCTGCCGTACTACTAGTAGATGGTGCTGCTGTTACAACAGATGCAAAAACACTTGCAGGTGTAAAGGTCACGGGCGAAGTTATTGAAGAGCTCAAGGGACCAAAGATTGATATTTTGCGTTACAAGAAC
>WLEB01000061.1 GCA_009704505.1 Actinomycetota bacterium
CTGCATACATCCAACCTGCTAATAATGTTGCATCTTCACCATGACCGGGCTCTATCCGCTTGCGCTTTGCCATTTATAGAAGATCAAACTTAGATCGCGATTTTATGGATTTAATCTCACTGAGTAATTCACGGTTTGTGGGAATAGCCTTTACTGTCTTTCCAAGTTCTTTGCTGCTTTTATCTAAAGACTCAGTTGAATTGAGTAAATCTCTTAGCGCCTTAGCCAGGGATTGGTTCATGCTTACCTGAGTCACTCTCTGGTGATCAAAGAGATAGGTAGAAATTTCTAAAGATAGCCTCATCCGTTCTTCGTCTAGCTCAGCAACAGATGACTCGTACTGATCACGAATTCTTTTATCTAACAAGGTAATTGCAATCGTGAGCACAATAATGACCATAATGATTTGAAAATCAAGGGTTGCAATGTGGCTAAGGGACCATTCCTCGGCCAATACGCCATATCCATTTTCCCAAAAATCTAGAAAGTTAACGACAGCCAGCGTGTTATCTGCGGTGTAGACAGCAAATGCACTTGTAGCTTTACTGATTGCATACCAAGTAAGTGCTACGGGTAAGAAAACTAAGGCATTTCTTATGATTGTGATGTAGAGAACCACGCGCTTTAATGCATTGCCAACACTTGCAGGAGCGTGAGGCAGGTATTCAAGGGGATTTAAACTTGCCCACATTGGCAGATTTTTGCGATTGGTAACAGCATTGCTTAAACCTGAAATGTATGGATCTTCGAGAAGATCATGTTGCTGCGCCCAACTCTGAAGCGAGTTAGAAAGAATCAGGTGTGGTGCTACCTTTTTTACGCCAGCCATCTATAAATCATAGAGTTATACCTTTTATATACATTTCTTGATAATCGGTTATTACTCAGATCAATCGGCTTTGGATATTTGGTTTGATACTTAAGTAATTGATCAATTCATCAACACTAAGTGGGTTGTGAGGGGTTCAAACATCAGTAGGGGTTGTGTACTCACATGGTCTACATGTTGATGTGAGCGGTCTTGATCCACAACCCATATTTGGGATGGGCGCTGACATTTCCTAGGTTTTGAACTGAATATCGGGAGCTTGGACTCCGCAAAACTCTTGACAGAGAAAGATTTGCTGTTAAATTGAGTTATGCGCAAAGTTGCTCTGGCCCTTTTGGCTATGAGCGCGCTGATTTTCTCCTCCGCCCCTGTCGCTCAGGCTGGATTAAATGCGCAAGTTAATCTCGATAATCCAAGAGCAGTCCCAATATACGGTGGTGACTATGATGCGGCGAGTTGGTCAGGTTATTTGTACTCATCGCGAATTGTTTTTACTGCCGCACACTCTAACTACAAATTTGATAGTAATGGCAATCGAATATTAAATGAACCAGATGTTATAACAGTAGGTAGACCAAATTCATCAGCCAAAGACTTTACTGGCAGAGTAAAGGTGATTAAAACATTTGTTGCAGACTTTAGCTCGGGTGGACTTAACGACTTCATTGTTTACGTCCTAGAGAAAGATCTAGTTTCGATGCAACCCTCTAAGTTACTAACTACTGAAATTGAACAAGAGCTTGTTGCCGTCAAAGCTGAGATATCTATGCACGGATATGGCGAGTATCGAGATCGTTGCTCTTCTGGTGAGAAAAACCCTTGCAAGAAAGATTGGAATAATCCAAATCAAAGGACCAGTGAGCTCCCAAGAATTATGAGAATGAATCTCACTCCTTTTTCTGATTCTCATTTTAAGTGGCTGATTGGCAACCAACGAGCCGTCCTAAAGGAGACGATTATCTCCAACCACAAACCTTGCTCAGGTGATTCTGGTGGTCCAATTACGACTACATATAACGGCGCTATCCTCTATCTTGGTCAAGGGTTGAATGGTACGAATGTTTATGCCTGCGGTGCCGGAGACTCAAAAACAAAGGAAAATGATGCAGATTCTTTTGGATTCTTTTCACCAATATATAAGCATCTTGATTTGTTAAAAGAGGCAGAGGCTTTTGCGGCCAATCAAGTTACTGCTAAAAAGCCAGCTTCTTCTATAACCTGTGTAAAAGGTACGCTAACCAAAAAAGTATCTAGCCCAAACGCTAAGTGTCCAAAGGGATATAAGAAGAAGTAGTCCCAATATTTTTGAGGAACTACTCGAACTGTGGTGGGTTGTGAGGGACTCGAACCCCCGACCCAGGCATTAAGAGTGCCTTGCTCTACCAACTGAGCTAACAACCCGTTCTTGCACCTAAGTGCTTGAACGCAGGTGGAAACCTATCAGCAAAGTTGGCCAAGTTGCACATCTGCGACACTCAAATATTGCCCTTAGAAAGCAAGGGAAAGTCTGAAGGTATTAGTGAGATTTCTTGAAGCGATCTCGGGATCGCTCGATTTCGGCGTGGGCTTCGGCGCGATTAACCCAGTTGCCACCAGTAACACTTTTGCCTGGTTCTAATGATTTATAGACTTCAAAGAAGTGTTGAATTTCAGATAGTTCATACTCTGGAACATCGGTTATATCTTGGAGCAAATTCTTTCGAATATCTCCGGCTGCAACACAGAGCAATTTGTCATCTCCGCCGGCCTCATCGGTCATGTTAAACATTCCGATTGCACGCACTGAAACTACGCAGCCAGGAAATGTTGGTTCATCCAACATGACAAGTGCATCGATTGGATCGCCATCTAATGACAATGTGTTTTTAACAAATCCATAGTCATAGGGGTAACGAGTAGATGTGAAAAGCATTCGATCAAGTCGAATCTCTCCGGTTACGTGATCAACTTCGTATTTATTGCGTGAGCCAGCTGGGATTTCAATGATCACATCAAAGATCATGTTCACAACTTTCTTTTTGCATAAATAGAAATTGTTACGGATGTAACAACAAAAACTTGGGGTGAACGACGGGGCTCGAACCCGCGACATCCCGGACCACAACCGGGTGCTCTACCAGCTGAGCTACGTCCACCATGTGTTGCAAAGTCTACCCGTTTCTATGGGGTGGTTGGCCCCTGCTTTACTGCGGTGTTTTCATCAGA
>WLEB01000007.1 GCA_009704505.1 Actinomycetota bacterium
CTCCCATTGGCCGCTCGGGCAACCCGCCAGGGTCGAACAAGTACTGCGGCAATTATGGATTGTGCGAAGGGAAAGGATACCTTACGCACGTAGGCATCAAAACCCGGTTGTTTGGGTCCGCCTTTATGAGTCAAGGAGCCCATAAAAATGGCAGCAGATAGCAGTTTCGACGTAACTTCAAAGATCGATCGTATGGAGTTAGACAATGCCATTAATCAAGCAGTCAGAGAAATTGATACACGTTTTGATTTTAAAAACACTGGATCAAAAATTGAGCTTGAGGGTGAGAAGATATTGATCGAAGCCGACACAGAAGAGCGCGCTAAGGCGGCACTTGATGTTGTTAAAGACAAAATGATCAAACGTGGTGTCTCGCTTAAGCATTTGGATGCTGGTGAACCTCAACTATCGGGCAAAATTTACAAAATTGCCGCACCGCTAAAAGAAGGTATATCAACTGAAAATGCCAAGAAGATTGCAAAGAAGATTCGTGATGACGGTCCAAAATCTGTTAAAACCCAAATTCAAGGCGATGAACTGCGCGTAACATCAAAAAGTCGAGATGATCTGCAAGAGACCATGGCCATGATTAAAGATGGTGGCTGGGATTTCGCAGTTCAATTCACGAACTTTAGATAATTGACTAAAAACAAGCTCGGTCTTTTATTTGGCATTAGTGCCTATTCACTCTGGGGATTATTCCCTCTCTACTGGCCATTACTTGAACCAGCTAATCCATTAGAGATTGTCTCCCACCGCGCGGTTTGGACGCTAATTTTTTGTGTGATTGTTTTAATTGCAACAAAAGCGTTCAAGGAAACTTTAGTGACACTAAAGCGTCCAAAAGTTGCAGCAAAACTTTTTGCAACTTCCTTGCTGATCTCAATTAACTGGCTAATTTATATCTGGGCAACAAACAATGGCCATGTAGTTGAAGCATCTCTGGGCTATTACATTAATCCACTGATCACAATTGGATTTGGTGTTTTTTTACTTAAAGAAAAGCTTCGCCCCTTGCAGTGGGTCTCTGTTTCTGTTGCAACAGTTGGAGTCTCAGTTCTAACAATTGCATATGGCCGACTTCCATGGATTGCGCTGGGATTAGCTTTATCGTGGGGCAGTTATGGCTTGATTAAAAAGCAGCTAGGACTAGGCGCCCTGGAAGGCTTGGCTATTGAAACCTTTATCTCAGCATTCTTTTACCTTGCTTATCTAGTTTTTCTTGGAAACCAAGGAACTGGTCAGTTTGGAAATGGCTGGGGACTCACCTTGCTATTGATGAGTGCGGGTGCGGTAACGGCTATTCCGCTACTTCTATTTAATGGCGCCGCTAACCGCTTGCCTTTTACAACGATAGGTCTTCTTCAATACATCACACCAACATTGCAGTTTTCTTGTGGTGTGTGGATCTATCACGAGGCGATGCCGACTTCTCGCTGGATAGGATTTTTTATTATTTGGATCGCACTGATCGCACTTGCTGCAGACCTGATTAGATCAAACAGATCGGTCAATAACAGCATCGCATAAAGACATCAAAGCCCCTGTTGCATCATTAACTGGTAGCGGCCCTAGAGCCAAACGTGCTTGCTTAGCAATATCGTGTAATTGCTGACGTGATTCATCCAACGCTTTATGGGTTCTCAGTTCAACTAAAACCTGTTGAACAGTTGATTCATCTTCAATTGGACTAGCTAGAAGTTGCTTAAGTTCAGAGTCGGCAGAATCTGTAGATTTCATAACATTGAGTGTTACTAACGTTGGAACACCTTCACGCAGATCTGTTCCAGGTGTTTTTCCAGATTGATTTGATTCACTTGCAATATCAATAACATCATCTGCCAACTGAAAAGCTACTCCTATTTTTTCACCAAAGACTGTTACGGTCTCAGTAATATCTTTTGGTGCACCAGAGATCATCCCGCCATAGCGAGCAGAGGCTGAAATTAATGAACCTGTTTTATCTGCAACAACCTTTAAGTAATGTTCCAAAGGATCTTGTCCTGGATTTGGTCCTTGTGTTTCCATTATCTGGCCGATAACAAGTCGTTCAAATGTTCGTGCCTGCAAACGCACGGCCGCTGGTCCAAGGTCAGCCAAAAGATCAGATGACTTAGCAAAGAGAAAGTCGCCAGTTAAAATCGCAATTGTATTTCCCCAGCGCATGTTGGCACTTTCTACTCCACGTCGTAGTGGAGCCTCATCCATTACATCATCGTGATAAAGAGTTGCTAAATGTGTAATCTCGCATGCAACAGCTGCAGCGATGATCTCCTGACCAGTTGGGTCGCCATATTGTGATGTGAGCAGAGTGAGCAAAGGACGCAATCGCTTTCCACCTGCTGAGACCAAGTGGTGGGCAGTCTCATCTACAAATGGATACTCACTTCTTGTGTGGCTTCGCAGTAAGGACTCAACTTCTGCCATTCGGGCAACTAAATGCGCTTCAAGATCTGGCGCAATATTTGGAATCCCAAAGGTAGACATCAGCGAATGAAAGTTGCTAGATCTGAAATGAAGTCAATAATCGGTGTTGGATAAACACCAAGTATTAATGTGATTGCAGCAGATGCCACAATGGCTGATCGTGTAAGGATCGAAGGGATCTCAACTCCAGTTCCATCTTCACTGGCATCACTAAAGAACATTAATACAATGACACGAATGTAGAAAAATGCAGCAAGTGCACTTGAAAATATTGCTACAAGTACAAGTCCAGTTGCACCACTTTCATATGCAGCTGAAAAGATTGAAAACTTTCCAATAAAGCCACTTGTTAGTGGAATACCGGCAAAGGCAAGTAAGAAGAATGCAAATGTTGAAGCGGCAAATGGAGAGCGTTTTCCAAGACCCTTCCAGCGGTTTAGGTCGGTTACTTCACCCGATGAATCACGAACAAGAGTGACAACTGCGAATGCACCTACTGTTGTAATTCCGTAGGCAAATAGATAGAAAATCGTTGCATCTAACCCAGACTTATTGAGTGCAATAACACCTGTTAGTAAAAAGCCTGCATGGGCAATAGAAGAGTAGGCAAGCATTCTTTTAACGTCACGTTGTGTTACCGCTACAAGAGATCCAAGTAGCATCGTGATCACAGCGATTGCAGTTAGCACTGGCGACCAAGACCATTGGGCATTTGCAAATACTGTGTAATAAATTCGCAGCATCGCGCCAAAGGCTGCAACCTTTGTTGCAGCTGCCATAAATGCTGTTACAGGAGTTGGTGCACCTTGATAAACATCTGGTGCCCATGAATGAAATGGAACTGCTCCAACTTTAAAGAGCAGGCCGATTGATAAAAATGCTATTCCAATAAGAAGTAAAACATCATTTCCGCTTCCGCCAATTACAGAGGCTTGAATGCCAGCAAAATCTAGTGATCCCGAGTACCCATATAGATATGCGGCTCCGAATAAAAAGAATGCGGATGAGAAAGAACCCAGCAAGAAATACTTTAACGCTGACTCTTGAGATGCCAATCGACGACGGCGTGACAAACCAGCCATGAGATATAGAGGCAGTGAGAGCATCTCTAAAGCAACAAACAATGTGATCAGATCCCCAGCAACTGGGAACATCAACATTCCAGAGACAGCAAACAATGTCAGTGGGTATACCTCGGTGACTTGAGTTCCCATTGCAATTGCTCTACGTTCCTCTTCCGAACCAGGTAAGGCTGCAGGAAGGGCCGTGAAATGTTCTGTATCTGCGATTAATAGAATTGCAATGATTGAAATAATCAAAATACTGCCCTGTAGAAGAACTGCTGGGCCATCAATAATGATCGATCCCATAGCCGGTGTCAGGGACTGTTCGCCTCGAATATTCCAAACTTGAAATAGTGCAAGAGTTAAAACACCAAGTGCAAGTGTTAATTGAACAATAGGACGCTTGGCCTTAGAGACAAAAGCCTCAACTAAAACACCGATTAACGCTCCCCCGAGCAAAATAAGCATGGGTGAAAGCAACGTATATGAAAGTACTGGCGATGTAAAAGTCATTACTTGTCCTCAATGCTTGGAACTGGATCAGTGAAACCTAATTGGGAAATGATGTTTGTGGTTGCTGGATTAATGATCTTTAGCAATGGCGATGGGTAGAAGCCCAAAACCACAATGATTGCTACAACGGGTGCGATGGCTACTTTTTCGCGAAGATTTAAATCCTTTAAGTTCTCATTGCCTGGAGTCGTTGGTCCATGCAAAGCTTTTTGAACAGGAATTAAAATATAAAGTGCTGCCAGAACTATTCCAAAGGTTGCAATGACTGCATGAACTGGATATCTAGTAAAAGTACCCACCAAGACTAAAAATTCACCGACAAAGCTTGAAAGTCCAGGAAGGGCTAGAGAAGAAAGTCCCGCAAAGAAGAAAGTCCATGCCATCACTGGAGTGACACGTTGCAAGCCACCGAAATCTGAAATTGTGGAAGATCCACGACGCGAAATCATCCACCCCGCCACTAAGAACAAGGCCGCTGTTGAGAAGGCATGGTTGAACATGTAAAGAACTGCGCCAGAGTGACCTTGCGTTGTCATTGCAAAAATTCCAAGTGTTATAAATCCAAAGTGAGAGATTGACGTATATGCAATTAAACGCTTAATATCTTTTTGGCCGATTGCAAGGAATGCTCCGTAGAGAATTGAAATGACTGCCAGAATCAAAATCAGCGGTGTGAAGGTTTTGCTTGCTTCAGGAAATAGCGTTAAGCAGTATCGAATCATTCCAAATGTTCCAACTTTATCTAGAACACCTAGAAGTAGAACTGATGTTCCTGGGGATGCCGATCCTGCTGCGTCAGGTAGCCAAGTGTGGAATGGCCAGACTGGAGCCTTGATTGCAAATGCGATGAAGAATCCTAGGAACAAAAGATTTTGAGTTGTAGAGCTCATTTGCAACTGAGATAGCTCGTTAATATCAAATGTATGTCCAAATTGATCGCCAGACATAACGTAAAGCGCGATTATTGAGGCAAGCATCAATAATCCTCCGACAAGACTGTAAATCAAGAACTTAACCGCGGCTGCAGAGCGTTCGCCTGTTCCATATCCTCCGATTAAGAAGTAGACAGGAATTAACATCGCTTCAAAAATCACATAGAACAAGAAAACATCTGTTGCTGCAAAAACACCGATCATCATTGTTTCAAGCACAAGAATTAAAATATAAAAGGTTTTTACACTCCAACGTCCACCGTGTGCCTCATTCCAACCAGCAAGCACCACGATTGGTGCCAAAACAGTTGACATTAAAATAAGCACTAATGCAATTGCATCGATTCCCACCGCAAAATTGATTCCAAAACTTGGGATCCAGGCGTATTTTTCAACAAATTGAAGTTCTACGTTTTCGCGTTCAAAACTCAATGTCATTCCAATTGTCACGAGCAATACGGCAATTGTTGTGATGAAAGCAGCCTGCTTTGCAGCTTTTTCGTTTGCCTTAGGCAAAACTGAAACAACGGCAGCGCCAACTAACGGCAAGAACATCAATAAAGTTAACCAATTCATTATGAAACCACCACCCAAATTGCAGCAATCAACGCAAGTGCGCCAATCAAAATAAGAGCGGCATAACTTCTAACAAAACCGTTCTGCAATCCACGTAACCCTGATCCAGAACCAATTGCCATTCTTGCTACTGCCCTGACAGATCCATCGACAACAACGTCTTCAGTTTTTACCAATCCCTTAGTAAGTAACTGACCTGGACGCATAAAGAACTTCTCATTGAACTGATCTTGCATAAGATCTTTACGAACAAACTTTGTGATAAATGAAACATCTGCCGGTGCAATTGAATCAACGTTCTCACGCATGTACTTATAGACGGCGATTGAAACACCAATGGCAACCATTGTTAGAGCCAATGCAGAGACAACAATTGGTTTAAGCAATTCTTCATGCTCGCCGTGATCTTCAAATAATGGGCTCAGCCACTTATACAAAGCTTTGTCGTGATAGAGCAAGTATCCAGATGTAACAGAACCAACTGCCAAAACTGCCATTGGTAGCCACATCAACCACGGAGATTCATGTGGCTCCACGCCTTCGTCCCAACGCTTGGTACCGGCAAAAGTCAGGATCATTACTCGCGTCATATAGAAAGCTGTTATTGCTGCACCGATCAATGTTAATGAGCCCAAGATAATTGCTTGGACGCCTCCAGAGTTAAAGGCAGATTCAATGATCATGTCCTTAGAGTAAAAACCTGCAAATGGTGGAACTCCAAGTATTGCTAGATATCCAATTCCAAATGTAATAAATGTAATTGGCATGAAGTGTCTGAGCGCTCCATATTTGCGCATATTTACTTCATCGTTCATTCCATGCATCACCGAACCTGCACCTAGGAACATTCCAGCCTTAAAGAATCCATGTGTAATTAGATGCATGATTGCAAAGGCATATCCAATTGGCCCCAGACCTGTTGCCAAAATCATGTAACCGATCTGTGACATGGTTGAGGCAGCTAATGCCTTTTTAATATCATCTTTTGCTGTACCAATTAAGGCACCAAAAATCAGTGTTATTGCTCCAACTATTACAACTAGTAATTGAGCAATAGGAGCTGCATCAAAAACAAAATTGGAACGAGTGATGAGATAGACGCCCGCTGTAACCATTGTCGCTGCGTGAATCAATGCCGATACAGGTGTTGGACCTGCCATTGCATCTCCGAGCCACGCTTGCAATGGAAACTGCGCCGACTTTCCAGCAGCTGCAACAAGTAACATAACTCCCATTGCAGTTAATGCTGCTTCAGACGTGTGATGGGCCTGTTCTGCAACTCCGGAAAATGAGACAGTCCCCATGGTGGCAAATGCGATCATGATTGCAAGTGAAAGACCCATATCTCCCACACGGTTCATAACAAATGCTTTTTTAGATGCAGTTGCATATGCAGGTTTTTGATTCCAGAAACCAATCAAAAGATAAGAGGCAAGACCCACGCCCTCCCAGCCGACATAAAGACTTAAGTAACTATCTCCCAAAACCAATAGCAACATGGCTGCAATAAATAGGTTGAGGTATGCAAAGAATCTGCGGCGATCACGATCTTCTGACATGTATGCAATTGAATAAATATGGATAAGTGTGCCAACACCCGTAATGAGTAGGACGAAACAGATTGATAGTTGATCAAGAAGCAATCCGGCGTCAACGTTAAAACTTCCAACAGAAATCCACTCAAAGAGCTTTTGGGATGTTGGACGCATTTCGGCTGGGCGATTGACCATCTGAATTAAGTGATACGCACCGAGTGCAAAAGATGATCCCGATAAAGCAGTTGCTAAAAGATGTCCCCACTTGTCTGTACGACGACCGCCCAAGAGCAGAATCGCTGCCCCTGCAAATGGAAGCCCAATCAAATACACCAAGCTAGTTGAAATACCCATAACTATCTCTTCAACAAACTTGCATCATCTACAGATGCAGAACGGCGGGATCTATATATTGCAACGATGATGGCTAGTCCCACTACTACTTCACAAGCAGCAACTACCATTGTAAAAAACGCCATTACTTGTCCATCAAGATTTCCATTAATTCTAGAAAATGTGACAAAAGATAAATTGGCAGCGTTTAACATCAATTCAATGCACATAAAGACAACAATGGCGTTACGGCGAACCACAACACCTACGGCGCCGATGGTAAATAGAAGAGCAGAAATGTAAAGATAATTGGAGGCATCCATTACTTTTCCTCCTCAACCTGTGTTGAAATCTTTTTGAGATCAAAAGTATTTGAATCAAGCATGTCGCCGCGGGCCTTCAAACTTGCATTTATTGAGTTAGGTGCTGGAGTTCCATCCGGCAAAAGAGCTGGTACATCAACAGCGTTGTGGCGTGCATAAACTCCAGGCGCAGGTAACCCTGCAGCTGTTGCTAATGATTCACCACGGAATCGGTTGATTGATTGTTGACGCTGAGTCGACTTCTTGGAAGAACGTGGTTGATGAGCAAGAACCATTGCACCTAGTGCAGCTGTTACTAAGAGCGCTGAAATAACCTCGAAGGGCCAAACAAATCTAGAAAATAGTAAGTAACCAATGCCTTCAACATTTCCATCTGCATTTGCCGCAGATAGTCCAATTGCATCGCGACCAAGTGTTGCGCGGCCTAGTAATGAAACCATCAAGCCACCAAAGCCAACGGCTGCAGTAATTGCAATCGGACGAAGGCCTTTGATTGTCTCTGTCAATGAATCGGATGAATCAACACCGACAAGCATAAGAATAAATAAGAAGAGCATCATTACTGCTCCGGTGTAAACAACTACTTGAACAATTCCCAAGAACACCGCATCTTGTGCGATGTAAAAAACTGCAAGCACAACCATGACAAAGGCCATGAGAATTGCAGAGTGAACAGCTTTTTTAACCAAGAGCATCGCTAGGGCTGCAAGGACAGCAAGAGGTCCAAGAATCCAAAACATTACAGCTTCTGGAGTTGCAGTCTGTCCGACTTCAAGGGCTAATTGCATCATTTATCAAGCTCCTGCGAAGGATGTGCTTGCTTTACATCACCGTTGTAATAATTCGTATCGTTCATATCTGGATACATCGGGTGGGGCGGCATCAACATTCCTGCACGTAAAGGTGCCAAAAGATCTGCTTTTTCAAAGATTAACTTCGCACGTGAATCATCGGCTAGTTCATATTCATTTGTCATTGTAAGTGCGCGAGTTGGGCATGCCTCAATGCATAGACCACAAAAAACACAACGCAGATAATTAATTTGATAAACCTTGCCGTATCGCTCACCTGGTGACATACGGTTTTCTTCAGTGTTGTTTTCACCCTCTACGTAGATTGCATCTGCAGGACATGCCCAAGCACATAGCTCACATCCAATACATTTCTCTAAACCATCTGGGTGTCTATTGAGTTGATGACGGCCATGGAATCGCTCTTCTGTTGGAGCTTTTACTTCAGGATATTCAACAGTCAAAGGCTTTTTAAACATGGTTGAAAAAGTGACCCAAAAGCCACGCATATGACCAAAGAAACCTACTGTCGGCTTCTGATCAACTTCATAAAACTCAACATCATTGATGCCTAAATCTTTTGGCTTTAATGGTTCGAGGTTTTCAGTCACGGTTGCCCCCTGAGTTTTTTGAAACATTGATTGTTGATATTTCTATTGGCAAAATCGGAAGTGAGGGAACAGCAAAATTAGGTGCATCTTTATTGTCGCCTTCTGGAACCTCAGACTCTTTCTTCTTCTTTACCTTTTCAAAACTAACATTTATTACAAGAATGAAGAAAATAACAATGCTTGCAAATGCTACGACCACAGCAGTTGAAGCATTCTCAAGTGAAAGAACTCGAAGAGTTGCAACAACTAATATCCACAAAATCGAAGCTGGAATCAGAACTTTCCATCCAAATTGCATGAACTGGTCATAGCGCAAACGTGGCAGCGTTCCGCGCAACCACACGAATACGAAGAAGAAGGTAACAACCTTTAGTAGGAACCAAATCGCTGTAAACCAACCTCCTAGCCAGCTTTCAGTAAATCCAAGCCCAGGTGGGGCGTGATATCCACCTAAGAACAATGTTGTTGCAAGTGCTGAAACTGTAACGATGTTTACATATTCGGCTAAGAAGAACAGTGCAAACTTAAGAGATGAATACTCAGTATGGAAACCACCAACTAATTCACCTTCTGCTTCTGCAAGATCAAATGGAGCGCGGTTGGTCTCACCGACCATAGAGATAGCAAAGATTACAAATGATGGGAAGAGAACGACTGCATACCACCATGAAGTTTGAGCTGCCACAATCTCAGATGTAGACATTGATCCTGCGTAGATAAACACCGCAACCAGTGATAGCCCCATAGCAATTTCATAAGAGATTACTTGAGCGCTAGAACGCAGTCCACCTAGAAGTGGATAGGTCGAACCAGAAGACCATCCGGCTAAGACAATTCCATAAACACCAACTGATGCAACAGCTAAAATGTATAAAACTCCAACTGGAATATCCGTCAACTGCATCGCTGTCTGACGTCCAAACATTGTTACTTCACCAGTAATTGGGATAACTGCAAAAGACATAAAACATGTTGTCGCACTAATAATCGGAGCAATTATGAAAACGATTTTATCTGCAGCAGTAGGAATGATGTCTTCCTTTAGCGCCAACTTCACGCCATCTGCCAAAGCTTGAATTAATCCGAATGGTCCAACACGGTTCGGTCCAGGACGCTGTTGCATACGAGCAACAATTCGGCGCTCTCCCCATACTGACATCAAAGTGAGAAGTACGCAGACAGCAAAAACAATGAGAGCTTTTACAAGGATTAACCAGCCTGGATCTGACCCAATAAGTTGCGCAGTTGTCATGCTCTCACCACCGTAACTACCTCGGCGTGTACAGCGTTTAGATCTGTTAAAAGTTGTGAGCCGCGTGAATTTCGAGGCGCCCAGATTGCATCATCATGAATATTCTCAATAAGTGCCGGCAAAGTTACTGATCCTTGCGCTGTTGAAACCTTGAGTAAATCTCCATTGGCAACTCCTAGAGCTTGCGCTCTTTTTGCAGATATAACTGCAACTGTTT
The DNA here is from genome assembly GCA_009704505.1 of Actinomycetota bacterium. Classification (GTDB taxonomy): domain Bacteria; phylum Actinomycetota; class Actinomycetes; order Nanopelagicales; family Nanopelagicaceae; genus Planktophila. The sequence continues at coordinate 10,575 of WLEB01000007.1, forward strand.
GTCTAGCAGTACCTGCAAGATTTTCCTCTCCCTCTTGCAATGTTCCAAGGTCAAGTAGTCGACGCCATGAGGTAATTAAAGCTTCATTTGAGTTCAGCTGACGTTGCGCAGGAGCCGAAGCAGTCTTCATTTTAAGTGGTTCGCCTTGCCAATTTTTTATTGAAGCAATTTCTTTTGCAGCGGCAGTAACGGTTCCCAAATTAAGAGAAGTTCCCATTTCTTCTGCAATCATTGAAAGAATACGAAGATCACTGCGGTTAAGTGAGTCGTCTACAGCTGTGTCAAAGGAGCGAGCACGGCCTTCCCAATTTAAAAACGATCCAGATTTTTCTGTAACTGCCGCAACTGGAAGAACTACATCTGCTCGTGATGTGACAGCACTTGGTGCAATCTCAAGTGAAACTACGAATGCTTTATCTAAGGCAGCTAACGCCTCTTTATTGTTCTCTAGATCCAAAGGATCTACGCCACCAACAAGAAGTGCGCCGATTTGATCGGAGTTAACTGAGGCAATAATTTCTGACGTTGATCGACCAATCTGTGAAGGCAAGGAATTAACTGACCAGGCATCGGCGATCTCTTGTCTAGCAACTGAATCTGTAACTGGGCGGCCACCTGGTAGCAAATTACCTATTGCACCAGCTTGAAGGGCGCCACGCTCTCCTGCTCTGCGTGGAATCCATGCAAGTTTTGCACCTGAAGATTGCGCCAACGCAGCAACGGCCGTAAATACGCCAGCGCTTTCACTTGCTCTTTCGCCAACTAAAATTACTGATTTATCTGTGAGTTTTTGCGCACTGATTGCTGCAGCTTCTTGACCAGGAGCAACTTTTACAAATTCTCCCTTTAGTTTTTCGACTCCTACTGATTCTTTTGAACCAATTGAGATAACTTTTAATGCACGCTTGCGGAATTGCTTGTTGATTCTTAAGAAAACTATTGGTGACTCCTCCTCTGGTTCAAAACCAACCAGGAGTACTTGATCAGCCTTGTCTATATCGCGATATGTTGTAGACGAGTTGACAACGTGGGCTGCGATAAATTCTCGCTCTTCATCTGACGTTACGCGCGCTCTGAAATCAATATCGTTTGTGCCAAGTGCTAGACGGGCAAACTTGCTATACCCGTAAGCATCTTCGTGAGTAGCGCGTCCACCAACTAGAACAGCGGCTGACGTTGCTTTCAATCCCTGGGCGGCAACAGCAAGGGCTTCAGGCCAAGAAGCTTCCACTAATTCGCCTGCTTCATCACGAATCATTGGAACCTTCAAGCGATCGACTGCTGTGATGTATTTAAATGCCCATCGACCTTTGTCACAGTTCCACTCTTCGTTAACTGATGCATCTTCACCTGCTAGGCGGCGCAGAGTTTTTCCACGGCGAACATCTGTGCGCATATCGCAACCAGATGCGCAGTGCTCACATGCAGATGGTGTTGAAACTAAATCAAATGGGCGAGCTCGAAAACGATATGCCGCTCCAGTTAATGCACCAACTGGACAGATCTGAACAGTATTTCCAGAGAAATAAGATTCAAATGGTTTGTTTTCATAAATACCAACTTGTTGCAAGGCGCCACGTTCATTTAACGTAATGAAAGGATCACTAGCAATTTGCTCTGAAAAACGAGTACAACGAGCGCACAAAACGCAACGCTCGCGATCTAGTAGAACTTGTGAAGAGATATTGATTGGTTTTTCAAATGTGCGCTTAACGCCTTCAAATCTAGACGAACCTTGTCCCGTACTCATCGCTTGATTTTGTAGAGGACACTCCCCGCCCTTGTCACAGACTGGACAATCAAGCGGGTGGTTGACCAATAAAAGCTCCATCACGCCGCGCTGTGCTTTTTCTGCAACCGGTGAAGTTAACTGAGTTTTAACGATCATCCCTGTTTCAACTGGAATTGTGCAAGAAGCCTGAGGCTTTGGAAATGCGCGACCATTAATTTCAATATCAACCAAACATTGACGACATGCGCCAACAGGATCAAGAAGTGGATGATCACAAAAACGCGGAATTTGAATTCCTAATTGTTCTGCAGCACGAATCACTAAAGTTCCCTTGGGAACCGTGACTTCAAAACCATCGATTACAACAGTAATCATCTCAACTGCTACTTCGCTCACTTATGCACCTGCCCCAACAAACAAAGTTGATGCAACTGGATCAAATGGGCAACCACCATTTGTTAAGTGGGCAATGTATTCATCACGGAAATATTTAATTGATGATGTGATTGGGCTTGTTGCACCATCACCGAGTGCGCAGAATGAGCGACCCATGATGTTGTCACAGAGATCAAGCAATTTTGCTAGATCTGCTTCTGTTCCTTTACCGGCCTCTAAATCACGAAGAATCTGTACTAACCACCATGTGCCTTCTCGACACGGTGTGCACTTTCCGCATGATTCATGCTTATAAAACTCAGTCCAACGTAACACTGCGCGAACAACACATGTTGTTTCATCAAATATCTGTAAAGCTTTTGTTCCAAGCATCGAACCAGCTGCTGCAACACCTTCATAATCAAGTGGAACATCTAAATGTTCATCAGTAAATAGTGGAGTAGATGATCCACCTGGTGTCCAGAACTTCAACTTATGTCCTTTACGTACTCCACCAGAGAGTTCAAGTATCTCGCGAAGAGTGATGCCAAGCGGTGCTTCAAACTGTCCAGGGTTTGCAACGTGACCTGATAGAGAATAAAGAGTTGTTCCTTTGCTCTTTTCAGTTCCCATGGATTGGTACCACTCCGCGCCATTTAGAACAATTGCAGGAACAGAAGAAATTGACTCCACATTGTTTACAACTGTAGGCCTGGCATACAGACCTGCAATGGCAGGAAATGGTGGTCGCAAACGTGGTTGACCACGGAAGCCTTCAAGTGAATCAAGTAGAGCAGTCTCTTCGCCACAGATATATGCACCGGCCCCAATGTGTAAAACTACATCGACACCATTTCCAAGAATCCCTGCCGCATATGCATCAGCAATTGCTTGATTAACGCGGCGAACTACATGTGTAACTTCTCCGCGAATATATATAAATGCATGCTTTGCACGAATTGCATGGCAAGCAATGATGCAACCCTCAATAAGAACATGTGGATTGGCCATGAGTAGTGGCGTGTCTTTGCACGTTCCAGGTTCTGACTCATCAGCATTAACAACTAAGTAGTGATCTTTGTTATCGCCCTGTGGAATAAATCCCCACTTCATACCAGTTGGGAATCCTGCACCACCACGACCGCGCAATCCAGAATCCTTAACAAGTTGGATTACTGCATCTGGATCCATTGCAAGTGCTTTTTCAGATGCTTTATATCCGCCATGTCGCTTGTAAGCCTCTAAAGTAAATGAATCTTTTTCATCCCAATGCGCAGATAAAACCGGTACAAGTTTTGTCATTATTTACCTTCTTTCGAAAGTTTTAATCCAAGCAATGTTGGTTGACCAGCTTGTACGCCTTCATTGGCTAGTCCATCATTTAATCCAGCAAGGACCGCAGATGCTTCTTTCCATGTAACAAGTTTATTTGGACCACGAGTTGGTGGTTTTGGACTACCTGCACGCATTGAATCAACTAATTCTTTTGCAGACTCAACTGTTTGGTTGTCATAAAACTCCCAATTTGCCATCACAACGGGTGCGTAGTCACATGCAGCATTACATTCAATATGCTCTAATGAAACTTTCCCATCTTCTGTCACGCCATCATTTTCAATACCTAAGTGATCTTTTAGTGAGGCAAATATTGCATCCCCACCCATGACTGCGCACAAAGTATTTGTGCAGACACCAACGTGGTACTCACCAATTGCAGATGGCTTGTACTGAGTATAGAAAGTTGAAACTGCAGTTACTTCTGCAGCTTCTAAATCAAGTTGCTTGGCAATCAGTTCAATACCTTCATTTGTTACATACCCAGCCTTTGACTGAACAAAATGAAGCAAAGGCATAATTGCAGAACGAGGGCGTGGATAACGCTTGATTATCGAATCCATTATTTTTAAATCTTCTGGTGAAAATGCCATTAGCGATCAACACCTCCCATAACAGGATCAATTGATGCGACAGCTGCAACGATGTCTGCAACCATGCCACCTTCACTCATCGCTGGAGTTGCCTGCAAATTGTTAAATGATGGTTCGCGGAAGTGAACGCGATATGGACGAGTTCCACCGTCAGAGACAATTGATGCACCTAGTTCACCACGTGGTGATTCAATTGCAGCATATGCCTGACCGGCAGGGACTCTGAAACCTTCTGTAACAAGTTTGAAGTGATGGATCAATGACTCCATAGAAGTTCCCATGATTTCGCGAATATGATCAAGTGAGTTACCTAATCCATCTCCACCGAGTGCGAGTTGAGCAGGCCATGCAATCTTTTTGTCTGCAACCATGACAGGTGCGCCATGGAGTTTTTCTAACTTATCAACACACTGTTCGATAATTCGAAGCGATTGTTCTAGCTCGTTCATGCGAATTAAAAAGCGACCATAAACATCACATGTATCTGCTGTAACAACATCAAAGTTATAGTTTTCATAGCCGCAATAAGGTTGAACTTTTCGCAAATCCCAAGGCATTCCAGTTGAACGAAGAACTGGTCCAGTAATTCCAAGAGTTGTACATCCTGCTAGGTCTAGATAACCAATACCCTGTGTGCGCTTCATCCAAATTGAATTACCGATAAGCAAAGTTGCATTATCTTTAAAGTTCTTGCGCATTAGCTTTACGCCTTCGCGGATTTTTGTATAAGCACCCTCTGGTAAATCTTGCTGCACTCCACCTGGTCGCACATATGCCATATTCATACGAAGTCCTGTAATCATTTCAAAAATCTCTAGAACAGTTTCGCGATCACGGAATGCAAAGAACATAGGGCCCATTGCACCAAGTTCAAGTGCGCCAGTACCTAGGGCAACCATGTGAGAAGAGATCCGGTTTAGTTCCATCATCATTACGCGAATAACACTTGCGCGCTCTGGAACATCATTTGTAATTCCGAGTAACTTCTCTACTGCAAGACAGTAAGCAGTCTCGTTGTGTAGAGGACTTAAATAATCCATTCGAGTTACAAAAGTAGTTCCTTGTGTCCAGTTACGGAACTCAATGTTTTTCTCAATTCCAGTGTGTAGATAGCCAATTCCACAACGAACTTCGGTGATTGTTTCACCTTCAAGCTCTAGCACTAAACGCAATACACCGTGAGTTGATGGGTGCTGAGGACCCATGTTAACTACAACGCGCTCTTCTTTAGTTGCGCCAATCTCTTGAACTAATGAATCCCAATCGCCACCGGTAACAGAGAAAACTTTTCCTTCAGTTGTATCGCGCGAAGGTGCATAAGGATCAAATGTTGTCACTTGTAGCTCCTTCGATCGCTAGGAGGTGGAGTAGTTGCACCTTTGTATTCCACTGGAATTCCACCAAGTGCGTAATCTTTGCGTTGTGGATGACCTTTCCAGTCATCAGGCATAAGAATCCGAGTAAGACCAGGATGCCCATCAAAAATAATTCCAAACATGTCAAAGGTTTCACGCTCGTGCCAATTATTGCCGGCCCACACTTCTACCAGTGAAGGAATGTGTGGATGCGAATCTGGAACAGAGACTTCTAATCGAATTCTTTGGTTCTTTGTTAATGAGAGCAGAGGATAGACAGCGTGAAGTTCACGTCCAGTTTGCTCTGGGTAATGAACTCCGTTTACTCCCATACACATTTCAAATTTCAAAGAGTCGCGTAAAATAAATGCAACTTCGACGAGTTTTTCTGGCTTTATGTGAAGTGTAAGTTCTCCGCGGTCTATAAAAACTCTTTCAATCGCATCAGAAAACTCTGGATAAGCCCGCTCTAAGTTGTCAGCAACTTCATCAAAATAACCACCGTATGGACGCTCAGAAGAGCCTGGTGTAATAACTTTCGAGACTAATCCTCCGTAACCAGAGGTATCGCCAGTTCCTTTTGGACCGAACATGCCATCACTCATTACGCAAGCAGACCCTTCATTTGATGAGTTGGCGTTGCATTCATTGCAGCAAGTTCAACTTCCTTAATGATCTGTGCGCGATTTGTTCCAATTTTTTCATTGTTGATTTGTTCGTGAAGTTTCAAAATTGCATCGAGCAACATTTCTGGACGTGGTGGGCATCCTGGCAAGTAGATATCTACAGGGACGATGTGGTCGACACCTTGAACAATTGCATAGTTGTTAAACATACCGCCGGACGATGCACATGCACCCATTGCGATTACCCATTTAGGGGCAGACATTTGATCGTAAATTTGACGAAGTACCGGCGCCATTTTATTTGAAACTCGACCTGCAACAATCATTAAATCTGCTTGTCGCGGGGATGCTCTGAAAACTTCACCGCCAAATCGTGCAATGTCATATTTTGCTGCAGAACCAACAGCCATCATTTCAATTGCACAGCATGCAAGGCCGAAGGTAGCTGGCCATAGTGAGTTTTTACGCATGTAACCAGCGAGTTTTTCAACTGTGGTTAAAACAAAACCACTTGGGATTTTTTCTTCAAGACCCATTTTTTAGTCCCATTCCAATCCACCGCGTCGCCAAACATATGCATATGCAACAAATACTGTTGAAATAAAGATCACCATTTCAACTAATCCAAATACTCCGAGAGTGTCAAAAGTGACGGCCCATGGATATAAGAAGACAATTTCAATATCAAAAATTATGAAAAGCATTGCAGTAAGAAAATACTTAACTGGAAAGCGTCCACCTTCTGCCGCTTGAGGTGATGGTTCGATTCCACATTCATAAGCATCCAGCTTGGCGCGGTTATAGCGAGCTGGACCTGCGAGCGCTCCAGCAACAACTGAAAATGCAGCAAACCCAAACCCAATGGCTGCTATCACCAAAATGGGAATATATGGATTGGCTGTGGAAATCACAGACGAAATTCTAAGGTGGAAATGAGGTGGCCCATGACCGCTAGCCCTTTGTAGCGCTGTGAACTGCAACAACCCCAAAAGTCAGGTTTTTCCAGCTCACATTGCTCCAGCCTGCCTTTTTTAGGCTCTCGGCCAGGGCGGCCTGATCGGGCCAGGCTCTAATTGATTCGGCCAGATACACGTAGGCATCTGGGTTTGATGAGGTCTTTTTTGCGATCGCAGGCAAGAGCCTCATCAGGTACTTGGTATAGATGGTGCGAAAAATTCGGTTGGTGGGTTGGCTGAACTCTGCAATAACAATCCTGCCCCCAGCCTTAGTTACTCGAAGAGCCTCTATAAGGGCTTTTTCGTAGGTGACCGTGTTTCGAAGTCCATATGAAATTGTCACAACATCAAATCGATTGGCCTCAAATGGCAGATTGAGGGCATCGGCCTTTGAAAAATTCAAATAGGGACGGGCTTTGCGGCCCTGAGCCAACATTCCTTCACTAAAATCTGTAGCAAAGACAGTGGCACCTGCCTTATAAAGTGGTTCTGAAGAAGATCCAGGCCCGGCCGCTAAATCCAAAATCTGCATCCCGGTTTTAGGGGCGATAATTGCAGTGGTTGCTTTGCGCCAAGCCTTGGTCTGGCCCAAGCTCAATAAATCATTAACAAGGTCGTAGCGTTTTGCCACCCCATCAAACATTGCCGCGACTTCGTCGGGATCCTTGTTCAAATTGGCGCGGGACATAACGACATTCTCTCGTGAAGTAGGCTCATCTACAACTTCTAGGGTGGAAAGGTGGGATCTACGGTGACCAATAAAGAGCTAATCCCTATCACCACCGTTCGACTCGGTGAACACCTACCGTTGTTGGATTTACTTCCAGATTCCAATCCACTTGCTTGGGTTCGAGGTGGTGAAGGTTTAGTTGGTTGGGGAGTTTTTGCAACAAAAACTGTTACTGGTCCTGCCCGATTTGCAGAAGCCCGCACCTGGTGGGAAAAACAGTTGGAAAATTTCGTGGTGACGAACTCTGTACATGGAAGTGGAACTGGTCCCGTACTTTTTGCTTCGTTTTCTTTTTCCCCAGATGATGAATCTGTCTTAGTAATTCCAAATGTTGTTGTTGGAAGTAAAAAAGATAAAACCTGGATTACCTGGATTGGATCAGAGCAGCAACCAATTCTTAACACTGCTCCTGCTTTTATAGGCAATGGTCAAATACAGCTAAACGATCAACCAGAAGCCAGATCTCAGGCCGAATCTGAGTGGAAAGAAAAGGTTTCAGCGGCTGTCCAGCGCATTAAAGATGGTGGACTAGCTAAAGTTGTATTAGCACGAGACATAACATTTAAATCAGAGAAAGAGATTGATCCACGTCCAATTTTGCACAAACTTGCCTCTGAGTACCCAACTACATGGACTTACTGTGTCGACGGATTTGTTGGGGCCACACCAGAACTTCTACTTCGTTTATCTCGCGGAATGCTAACTTCGCGAGTATTAGCAGGAACGATTAGCAAAACAGGTGATGACTCAAAGGATTTAGCATTAGCGGCTTCATTAGCGCGTTCTTCAAAGGATTTAGCAGAACATGAGTATGCAGTTCGATCAGTAGCAGATGCTATTGAGCCTTTTTGTACTTCTATAAATGTTCCAGATTCTCCATTTGTTTTACACCTGGCCAACGTTATGCACCTTGCAACTGATGTGACAGGTGCAATTGCTGAAACATTGGCGCACGTAGATGCGTTCACAATTCTTGAACAACTTCATCCTTCTGCTGCAGTGTGCGGAACTCCGAGGCCGGCTGCTGCTGCGTTAATTTCTGAGATTGAAGCAATGTCACGCGGGCGCTATGCCGGTCCAATTGGTTGGATAGATGCAGCAGGTGATGGAGAACTTGGCATTGCCTTGCGTGGCGGAGAAATAAAAGGAAAGTCGATTCGAATATTTGCAGGATGTGGAATTGTGGCCGAATCAGATCCCGATGTTGAACTTGCAGAAACACAAGCAAAGTTTGCACCTATGCACAGTGCGCTAGAGGATCACTCGATCTAGATTGCTGAAAGTGAATCTAGAATTGACTTTAAGTTGTCGGCGTTTGATTCGCGGTTAGGCACATTGCAAACAACTACTGAGATTCCCTTAATCGGAGCTTTTATCTGTGCTACAAGATCTTTCAGAGATTTAATCTCGACTGCATTAATTCCCATAGATTGTGCAATCGCAGCAGGATTTAAACCGTGAGGAGTTCCAAATACAGTTTCAAAGCCCGTTGTTCCGCGCTGTGGCAGAGTAGAAAAAATCCCGCCGCCATCATTGTTTATGACAATAAATCTACAATTAATCTCTTCCTGATTAATCAATCCAGTTAAATCATGCAAGAAGGAAAGATCTCCAAGAACTGCAATCGTAGATTTATGATTAAAAGCTATTCCAAGTGCTGTAGAAATGTTCCCATCGATTCCAGCTAGTCCTCGATTTGCATATGTGGTTACGCCAGTTCGAGGTGTTGCAAAGGCTTCGAAGTCTCTAATCGGCCGAGAGGATGAAACAAATAATGCAGTGTCATTGGCAATCTCGGCTGCAATAGTTTTTGCTATAACTGCTTCATTCCAACCATCGAGAGAGTCAATTAATTTATGAGCTCTATCTGCAATTTTTCTCCACTTAGCCATCCATTCTTCAGAGTGGATTACACCTTGAAGTTCAGGTAATTGGGTGAAAATTCGATCGGCCGATCTTTCGCTATCGACAGTTGCGATGCGTTGATCAACTACATATGTAATTGGGCTCAGATTAATAAATGCGTTAATAGATCGTGACAATGTTGTGCGCCCAATTACTACAACAGATTGAGGAATTAACGTGCTTCTGATCTCCTGTGAGGCTAAGAAAATCGAAGCATGCGCAAGAGCATCTGGAAATGACAATGGATCTTCTGCAATGACTGGCCATCCAATTGCTTTGGTGAAGGCTGAAATCTCATCAACGCTTAGGCCACCTCGATCATGACCGATAACAACAACTCCACGTGCACCAACTAATCGGAGGGTTCCGGCTTTCTTGCGATCCTTATGGGAGCGCGGATTAACATTTATCTGTCTCAACCACTCTGCATCATCATCTGGCAATAAAGGCTCATCGAATTGAAGATTTAAATGAACAGGACCAGAGCGCAAACTATCTAAAGGCAGTTCCATTGGAAACACAGGTCCGTCAACATCTGCAAAATAACGAACGGCTTTACCAAACATGCGCGCTTGCTCGGTAGTTTGGTTAGCACCTGTTTTGCGCAACATAGCTGGACGATCGGCGGTTAAAACCAAAAGTGGCAAGTTGGTGTGATGTGCTTCTAAAACAGCGGGGTGATAGTTGGCAACGGCTGTACCACTTGTGCAAACGATCGGTACAACACGGCCTGTAGATTTAATCAATCCAAGGGCAAAATATGCGGCAGTCCGCTCATCTATTCGAACATGAATCCTAATTAATTTCTCTTGAGCGGCTGCAAAGAATGCCAGTGAGAGCGGAGCGTTTCTAGAACCAGGTGAGATAACAACATCGCTGACACCAGATTCAATTATTTGGCGAACAACTACGCGCGCTAATGAGGTGGAGTTGTTAGTCATAAAAGCTCCGCCGTTCTCATAATGCGATTCTTCCACCATTCAAAGCGCTCCATCGACACATCTAATCCATCAAAATTTGGAGTGGGGGAAGAAATTTTCATCTGGCCCTTGATGATCGGAATATCGGCGACATCTTTAGCTAGAAGTGAGCCTGTAGCAAGTCCGCATCCATAGCCCAAATTTTCAATCGAACCAGCTAAAACCAAGCCATAGTCGATACCAATTGCAGACTCTAAGGCGCTGGAAACGACAACGGGTAGCTGGTGGTGATCGATCAAATCATGTGTTCGTTTGATCCCACCAAGTGGTTGTACTTTTAACATAAGAATGTCAACTGCCCCACTTAGATCCAGAGCAAAAGGGTCAGTCGCTTTTCTAAGAACTTCATCCCCAGCAATTTTTGTATCAATACGTTTTTTTAATTCACGCAACTCTTCAATACTTGCACATGGCTGTTCGATATATTCAAGTTCGCCGGCCAATTTTAAAAAAGAAACTGCTTGTTCAACTGTCCATGCGCCGTTTACATCTACTCTAATTGCGCTATCGGGACGAAGTGAGCGAACTCTATTGATGCGGGCTAAATCTAGATCTGTGTCATCTCCAACTTTAATTTTAAAGCTTTTCACACCAGGAAATAGATCTACTATCTGGGAGATTTCCTTTTCATCGTTTATCGCTGGAATAGTTCCGTTTACATTAATGGTGCTTCGAAACAACTTTGGTCTTGGCTGCGTTGCTGCTTCAATTGCGCAGGCTAACCAAGGGGCACACTCGGCATCTTTGTACTCTAAAAATGGTGAAAATTCTGCCCAGCCATACTCACCCTTAAACAATGCGACTTCGCGTAGTTTGATCCCACGAAAATTTGTTTTTGTAGGCAGCGCTACAACACGCAAACTATTTAAAAGTGATTGATCCATATATTCGGGGATTAGGGACGCTTAGGGAATTTCCCGAAATCTGGTGCACGCTTTTCTTTGTAAGCATCTCGGCCTTCCTGACCCTCTTCACTTAAGTAAAAGAGCAGGGTTGCATCGCCTGCAAGTTGTTGGATTCCAGCAAGGCCATCATCTGCTGCATTCATACTTGCCTTGATTAATCGAAGTGCAAGTGGAGAGTTTTTCAACATTTCGCGACACCACGAAACTGTTTCACTTTCAAGCTCTGCAAGTGGAACAACGGTATTTACAAGACCCATTGATAATGCTTCTTGTGCATCATATTGACGTGTCATAAACCAAATTTCACGGGCTTTCTTTTGACCGACATTTGCTGCAAGTAATCCTGATCCATAACCACCATCAAAAGAACCCACCATCGGACCAGTTTGTCCAAACTTGGCATTATCAGCAGCAATTGTTAAATCACAAACAACATGTAATACATGTCCCCCACCAATTGCCCAGCCAGCGACCATCGCCACTACTGGCTTAGGTGTGCGACGAATCTGAACCTGTAAATCTAAAACATTTAACCGACCTAAGCCTTGTTGACCAACGCTGTCTGAACCAACATAACCGTCATCGCCGCGAACACTAATATCCCCACCAGAACAAAAAGCCTCAGTGCCTTCACCTGTAAAAATGATAACTCCAACTGATGCGTTATCTCTTGCTAGATCAAAAGCGTTTTTTAATTCAATAATTGTTTCTGGGCGAAATGCATTTCTAACTTGGGGGCGATTGATGGTTATTTTTGCAATGCCATCACCGACTTGATACTTAATATCCGTAAAGGATTCTCCACCTGGAGCGGTCACCCATGTAGGAATTGTGCGGTCACCAAAATCACGCTTGATTGGACGGCTCATCATTCTCCCTTATTCGACTACTGGCGATAGCCTACGGTGGCAATGGATAACTCGTCACAACGAAATATTCTCCGGGTCAGCCCTGAATGGGAAACTCCCAAATTAGCGGGAGAAATCACATCAGCTCTCGCCGGCGATGGGCCCACTCTGGGTTTTGGCCAGATAACAAGTAGTTATGCCCCCAGTGATATCGCCGTAGTAATTGGAACCTCTGGCACCACGGGTGATCCAAAGGAAGTCGCACTGACTGCGCAAGCAATTACTTCTTCAGCAAAATCTTCAAATAAATTTCTTGGAGCAAATCATGGCGATACTTGGAGTTTATTGTTACCGCTCACCCATATTGCAGCGGTGAATGTTTTTGTGCGCGCTCTTCAACTTGGAACCGTTCCGTTAGATCTTCGAAACATTGAAGGTGATTATCCAGATGCAGACTTTACTGCGATTGTTCCGACTCAATTATTTCGCGCTCTCAATGGTGAATCGCGGCTGCTAAAACATTTACAAAATGCTGACAAAGTTTTAATTGGTGGGGCATCACTATCGCAGGGATTGCGAAGACAAGCAGAGGCTGCAGGTATAAAAACTGTTAGTACTTATGGAATGACAGAAACCTGCGGAGGTTGTGTCTATGAAGGACAAGCAATTTCTGATGTCGAATATGAGGTAAAAAACGGACGAGTTCGCTTAAAGGGAAAAGTTTTGGCAACTACATACCTAAATGCACCATGGAGTTTGGACAATGGTTGGTTTGAAACGTCAGATTTAGGGGAGATAGTAGATAACAAACTTGTTGTGTTGGGCCGAGCAGATGATGTCATTGTCTCTGGTGGTGAAAATATTTCTTTAAGTGCAATTGAAAACTCTCTTGCAATTGCATTTCCCCAATTGCAAGCGGCTGCTTTTTCTAGTAACGATCCTCAATGGGGCCAAAGTTTGCAGTTAGCTATTGTGGGTAAGGCCAGCGACGAAGAAATCTTGCTTCATCTGGAGAAAGATTTAGGATCGATTGCAAAACCAAAAAGTATTCATCGTCTCTCTTCGCTACCATTGCGTGGGATTGGAAAAATTGACCACGAAGCTTTAGCCAAGGAGATTAACCGTGAATAAATGGGTGCTTGGGGCACGCGTTCGCACTTTGCCTGCTGCAATTGCACCTGTTGTGGTCGCATCTTCTCTAGCTGGAAGTGAATTCAATTGGTTTCGCGCCGTTTTGGCATTAACTGTAGGAATTTGGTTGCAGGTCGGAGTTAACTTTGCAAACGATTACAGCGATGGTATTAAGGGAACTGATGATGATCGAGTTGGACCTATTCGATTAGTTGCTTCCGGACTTGCCTCAGCAAACTCGGTTAAGCGAGCTGCTCTAGTTTCGTTTTTAATTGCAAGTATTGCCGGACTTTGGCTTTCCTTACTTACTTCTTTAGTTCTAATTCCTATTGGCATAATCTGCATTGCAGCGGCATGGGGGTATACCGGTGGTAAGAATCCATATGGTTATCGGGGTTTTGGCGAGATTTCAGTGTTTATCTTCTTTGGCATTGTTGCAACTGTAGGAAGTTTTTATGTTCAAACTGAGAAAATAACGTTAATGAGTTTTATAGTTGCAATCCCGATGGGAGCACTTTCATGTGCAATATTGACAGTCAATAACATAAGAGATTTAGACAAAGATAAGGTCGCCGGAAAGCGCACCTTTGCTGTGCGTGTAGGTGATTCAAAAGCCCGGAGAATCTATGTCTCGCTTTTAATTCTTGCCCATATTGCAGCTGTAGCAACTTTTATTCCAGCAACACTATTAACCCTGATTGCAGCCCCTTTGACTTTCACTCTTTCAAAACTAGTTTTAAGCCAGGCCTCAGGGGCCTCATTGATCCCAGCATTGAGCAGAACTGGAAAGCTGCAACTATTATTTGCAACCCTTTTTGCTATTGCTCTAGCGATACAATAATCCCATGCTAAGAGTCCTTTCATTAGTTTTAGTCTTTGGTGTAACGATCTATGCACTTCTAGATTGTGCTCGAGCAGATGAATCTCAGATCAAAAATCTTCCTAAATGGGGATGGCTTTTAATAATTATTCTTCTTGGCCCACAGGCTGTAGCAATTGGACCAATTGCTTATTTAGTTGCTGGAAGAAATAAGCCAAAGAGAAATAAAAACCCTAAACGGCGTATTTTGCCGCCTGATGATGATCCGGATTTTTTAAGAAAACTTTAAAGCCCAGAGTAAGTGTGCTTGCCTGTTCCCCAAATGTTTATATAGACGTAGTTAAACAAGAATGTTGATCCGGCAAATAAGCAAAGCCACGCAGCGCGGCGGCCGCGCCAACCAATTGTTACGCGCGCATGTAAGTAGGCTGCATATGCAACCCAAGTAATAAAAGCCCACGTCTCTTTTGGATCCCAACCCCAGTATCTTCCCCACGCGCTCTCTGCCCATATCGCGCCAGAAACAACTGAAAAAGTCCATAGTGGAAATACAAATGCAACCAAGCGATAAGAAAGTTGATCGAGTACTTCTAATGAAGGTAAGCGCTTAGCCCACTCATTTCGCTCACTCTTGGACTCTATTCGATCTAATACAAGGTATGCAGTTGCAATAACATTTGAAAGTAAGAAAACTCCACCTGAAATTATTGCCGTTGATACATGGATAACTAGCCATTCAGATTTTAATGCTGGTACCAAAGGCGCACTCGGTACATAAAGAACTGTGATTGCTGTACCTAATGTAAGTAAGACAGAAACTGAAACAAGTAGGCCCAACCATCTAAGGTCATACTTTCGAAGCGCAGCAAGATAAGCACCAGAAAATGCAAGAGCCCCAGTTATTGAAAACTCATACATATTGCCCCATGGAGCTCTGCTTGCCGAAATACCGCGAGCAACTACTCCAACAAGGAGTAAAAGAAATCCAAGGATCATTAACGCCGTTGCAATTCGAGCCGCACGACCATTTCGCGCATAATCTAATACTGATTTTCCAGCTGCTGGGACTTTAACTGCCCAGGCGGTCTCAATTGCATGGACAAGGAATGAGAGAGCAAAAACTGCCGTTGCCGAATAAATAGAATAGTTTGAGATAACTGCCCAACTACGTGACATCTACTTATCTCCCTTTACTCTCTGAATGAACTGTGACAACTCTTCTTCAAGTCCTGGTGCTGCATTCTTGGCTAATCCTGCAACTTCCACGTTCTGGCCTACCCGAATCCAAATTCGTCGTCGTCGAGTAAATAGAGAAGCAAGTAGTCCAATGATGGCAACAATAGCGCCCAATAAAGCAAACTTCTTTCCAGGATCTGTGACAAAGCTAATGTTGACCCATTGCACATAACCTTCAAAAGTTATTACACCACCAGCATAAGCAAAAGATTCACCAGGTTTTAAGGCCTTAAGGCCAACTTGTTGCATCTTTGACGTATCAATTCTGTAGACAGATTGAGGAGTACCTGAATCCAATCCAAGATCACCCACCCATGCAGCCAAAAGTAACCGTGGATCTAAAGCCTCTGGATAAACACTGATGCCACCTTCCTCGCCATCTCTTGCATAGGTTGGAAGAAATGATCCGACGAAACCAACTGCGGGATCAGCATCTGGAGCTTTGATCGCACCAATTGAACGTAGCTGTGAATCCTGAGGTAGAAATGGAACAGGACCTTGAAAAGCGACATTTAACTTTGAATCAACAACAGTGACAACAGGAGAATAACCATTTGCTTGGAGGTAAATTCTTGTATCCCCAATTGTTAAAGGCGAATTGACCTTCATGGTTTTTTTCTCGACTAATCCTTGCTCACCTTGTTGCAGCCGAACATCAAGGGTGTAATCCTCTGGTGCGCCAGTTATAACATTATATTTTGCAACAAATCTATCTGCAGTTAACGTGAAATCTGGAAGATTTGATTCACTATAAAGTTTTCCATATGTCAGTGAGTCATAGCTAGTCACGTTATTAACAAAACGCTCCCCGATATTTAAAATTGCCTCTCCGCGCATTCCAAAAAGAGAGCTAAAGCTAATTCCCATTAATACAAGAATGAGTGCAAGGTGAAAAAATAGATTACCTGTTTCGCGGGCAAAACCTTTTTCTGCCGAAATAGATTCCGATGTTTCCAAAACTCTAAACCCGTTTTTCTTAAACCACTCTCGTGCGTTCTCCAGTTCAGATCCACTGGCGCTCCACTCCTGAAAATGCTCCATTCGGGAGAGGTTTTTGGGTGTTGCTGGTGGCAAGGCTCGCGCATTCTTCAAATGTTCAATTGTTCTTGGTAAAACACAACCAATAAGTGAGATGAATAAGAGAATATAGACAGCACTAAACCAAGGTGAGCCGTAAACATCAAAGAGCCAGAATCGATCCAGCCACTCTGCCTGCTGAGGTGAATTTTTAAAGTAATCAGAGACCTGCATCGGGTTTTGAGTTCGTTGTGGAAACAAAGATCCTGGAATTGCAGCAACTCCAAGAAGTAGCAGCAAGATTAAAGCAGTGCGCATGCTGGTTAATTGGCGCCATAAATATCTGGCAAGGCTTGTGCCATCTAGTTCGGGGATTTGTACTTGATTACTCATTAGATCACCGGAATAAAATCAGAAATAAGTCCACGAATAGAGTTCATTAACTCTCCCCAAAAACCCAGCACCTGCATTAACCCGATCATGATCAAGAAAATGCCGCCAATTTTTGAAATCAGATCACCGCGGCGATAGATGATTGAACGAAGTTTTGCAGATTTGTCTAGGAATAATCCTGATGCAATAAATGGCAAACCCAAACCAAGACAGTAACCAAATGAAAGCACGGCCCCGCGAAGTGCACTTGATTCTTGAAAAGCTAGAGTTTGTACTGCAGCAAGTCCGGGTCCAATGCATGGAGTCCACCCGATTCCAAATAGAACTCCTAACAATGGTGCTCCTAAAAGGCCACCAGTCGTTCGCATTTTCGGACGTATCGTTGGTGAAAATGGAAAACGTCCATAGAAGATGAAACCTAAAAGTATTGTCATAATTCCCAATATTCTAGAAATGATCTCCTCGTTTGCTACTAGTTGGTTACCTAATTGACCAAATAAAGCACCAAAAGAAACAAAGACTGCACTAAAGCCGAAAACAAATAAAAGTGAGCCAAGAAATACTTTGCCGCGGCTTACAGAAAATCCTGCAGCAAAGGATAAATAGCCAGGGACCAAGGGCAATACGCACGGTGACAAAAATGAAACCACTCCAACAATGAATGCAAAAGGAATTGCAGTCACAAGTGCACCACTAAAGAGTTGCTCGACTAAGAATTCTTTCATCCCTGAACAACTCTCTCAATTAACTGGGACAAAGATGCCACAGTGACAACTCCAGAGATTCGAGCTGCCACACGTCCCTGTTGATCTAAAACTACAGTTGTGGGAATTGCATTTGCCGATAGTGATCCTTTGAAGCCCACCAAAATAGAGTCGTCTATTACTGTTGGATAAGGAATCTTAAATCTTCGTTCAAAAGCCTCCGCGTTTGCTGGATTATCTCGCGTTAGTATTCCAATGAATTCAACTTCACTGTATTTGTTTGCTAAGGCAACAAGTGTTGGGGCCTCTGCCCGACATGGTGAACACCATGATGCCCAGACATTAACTACGGCAACTTTATTTTTTTGATAGGTATAGGTCTGGCCAGATAATGTCATTCCAGAAATTGTTGGTGCTATCTTTCTGTCATCAGCTTTAATAAATGTAATTGCCCCATCACCGGACACAAAACTTTCTTCAGCTACTGAACTTCCTCCACCACCACAACCAGTCAGCGTTATGGCAAGGATTAGGGCAGTGAGTGATCTCTTCATTACTTGTTTTCTGGCAGTAGATGTCTGGCAGGTTCAGAGTAAGTGATCCCTGAGATAAAGCCATCATCATCAAAGTGAATACTTGTTACAGAAGCAAGAGTGCATTCGCGTTTGCGGGGATCATGTAAAAGTCTTCGGTTTTCAATTGCGCTTCTTAAAATCCAAATTGGTAGTTGATGAGAGACACATATTGCATCTTTGCCCTTTGCCGCATCGCGCGCTGCAAAAACTGCAGCTAACATACGATTAATCTGTTGATCGTATGGCTCGCCCCATGATGGCTTCCATGGATTCCATAGATGTCTCCAGGAGGCAGGATGGCGTAGCACTCCATCTCCAACTCCAAATGGTTTTCCTTCAAAAATATTTGATGCCTCGATCAATCTTTCATCTGTTGTTATTGCAATGTTGTGCGTTTTTGCAATTGGAGCTGCGGTTTCTTGTGCGCGTTGCAAGGGTGAAACATGCAGAGCACCTAAATCAATGTTTTTTGACCATTCGCCAATTGTTGAAGCCATCTCTTGCCCGCGCTCAGATAATCTCCAACCCGGTTGTCGCCCATAAAGAATTTTGTCAGGGTTATGGACTTCGCCGTGTCTGAGAACGTGCACTGTGGAACTCATGGGTAAAGCATAAAGCGTCTATAAACTCCTTGATTCGCTAGGGTAGTGACATGGCACTCACAGATAAACGGGCTGCCTTCTTTGATGTCGATAACACGCTTATCCGAGGCTCAACAATTTACTTCTTGGGTCGAGGAATGTACCAACGTGGTTATTTCACAAAGAAGGATATTTCACGGTTCGTTCTTGCCAACCTGAGATTTCGCTTAACCGGCAAAGAAAAAAAGGAAGAGATTCAAAGATTTCAGGATGCAGCCACTGACTTTATTGGAGGTCACAACGTTGCAGATATTCAGGCAATTGCAGAAGAGATCTATGATGAGTTTGTTTCACCGGCAATGTGGCAGGGAACAATCGATATTGCTCAAACACATATTGCAAATGGTGATGAGGTTTATTTAGTAACTGCTGCGCCAGAAGATATGGCAACTTTGATCGCAAAAAGGTTGGGCCTTACGGGTGCAATTGGAAGTAAAGCTGAAATAAAAAATAATGTTTACACAGGAAAAATGAATGGACCGCTATTGCATGGCAAAGAAAAAGCTATTGCAATTATTGACCTCGCAACAACAACTGGATTAGATTTGAAAAACTGTTTTGCTTATTCTGATAGCAATAATGACTTGCCGCTACTGCAAAGCGTTGGGCATCCTTCTGTCATCAATCCGGATGCGCTTTTGGGATTGCGCGCAATGGCCGAAGGCTGGCCCATCCATGATTTTAGAAGAGCTAGATTTATTGGCAGGTTAATCTCACCCGTGGTTGTCCGTCTGGCCGCACTTTCAACGTGGCTTACTCCTCGTAAGCGAAAAGGTAATTAACTACTTAACCCTCTATCCCTGTAATGTAAGCAAGTTATGGAAATGCGCTCATTCTCCGACTACTTGCGTAGCGTTGATGATGCTGCCCTTATTTCCCTGTTTTCTGCCCGACCAGATTTAGTTACTCCGGTACCACCAGATATCGCATCACTTGCCGTACGCGCATGTTCGGCTCCAAGTTTGGCTCGTTCAATTGATTCATTAAATAAATGGCAACTACAAGTTCTTGAAGCAGTAGTTAATGTCAATGAACCTTTTTCAGAAAAAGCCATCGCATCACTTACAGATAAGCAAGCAGCATCGGCTTTAGAGCATTTGACCAAAGTTGGATTAATTTATCCATCCGATGATGGGTTAAGAGTTCCAACCCAGCTGCGCGAAGTGCTCGGCGCTGAACCTGCAGGTCTCGGGCCAGCATCAATGGTGAAATTAAAATTAAGTGAGTTAGCACAGGCGCCCCAAGATTCGAAAAAGATTTTAGAGCGATTAATGTGGGGGCCTCCCAGAGGAAGTGTTGGTGACATTAAAAATCCTGGCCCAGGGATTGCTTGGCTTTTGGAGAGAAAATTTCTTGTTGCACTCGATCAGCGCACGGTAATTCTGCCGCGTGAGGTAGCAATTGAACTTCGCGGTAAGAAAATACATAAGGAGTTGTGTGCACAAGCTCCTGAATTCACTGGGGCAAAGCGGGAAAAGAAACAAGTAGATCTGGCTGCAATTGCTAATGTTTCAACGGTTTTACGCTGGGTTGAAGAATTACTAAATTTTTGGGCAGAGGAACCTGCAGATGCTTTGCGAGCTGGTGGATTGGGTGTTCGAGACTTAAAAACACTTTCAACTCACTTGGGTGTTGATGATGCATGTACGGCCTTTATCGCTGAACTTGCATACCTAACTTCGCTAATTAGTATCGATGCAAATGATCAGATTTTGCCTAGTAATAAATTTGATATTTGGTTAATGCAATCTCCTGCAGATAGATGGCAGATGTTGGCATCTGCTTGGTTGATTACTTCACGTGTTAGCGGTCTAGTTGGCCGTTTAGAATCTAAAAATGTTGCTGCTTTGGGTCCAGAGTTAGATCGCGTCAATGCTTCTAAAGTTAGGGGATTAACTCTTTCGTTGCTCAAAGAGAACCCTGGAATAGCACCTGATTGGAATAGTTTTAAATCATCTTTAGATTGGCGCGCACCAGTTCGACGTAACTCATCTTTGCAAGATGAGCTTGCTGAGTGGACTTTGCGTGAAGCGGAATGGTTAGGAATAACAGGCCAAGGAGCAATTTCTAAGTATGGCATTGGTTTCCTTAATGGAGATGATTTAGATTTAATAAATCAAGACTTGCCAAAAACTGTTGATCACATTTTGATTCAAAGTGATAACACTGCAATCGCCCCCGGCCCACTTGAACATGAGATCTCACAATCACTTGCAATGATGGCTGAGATCGAAAGTCGAGGTGGTGCGACTGTATATCGATTTACAGAAGCGACGATTCGCCGTGCACTAGATCATGGTAAAACTGGAGATGAAATAAAGTCGTTTCTTGCAAAAACTTCTAAGACTCCTATGCCTCAACCCCTTGAATATTTGATTGCAGATGTTGCTAAAAAACATGGAAAGTTACGTGTTGGTAATACTTCTTCATTCATAAGATGTGAAGATACTGCACTCATTTCACAGATTATTACTGATAAAAAGCTTGAGATTTTAGGCCTTCGACGGATCGCACCAGAAGTCGTTATTTGCGAAATGGATGCAACAGATGCAATGCGCATTTTACGTGAATGTGGTTACTTGCCAGCGGGTGAATCTGCCAATGGAATGATCTTGACAGGAGCTAAATCTAATCGAGCCTTAACTAAACCAAGACCTCCACGCATTATTGGAGAAGTTGAAGTTCCAACAGATAAATCATTAACCGCTGCAATTCGCACATTACGAACTGGCGAAAAATCTACTCACCGCCAAACACGTTTGCGCCAAGTGGCTAATGAAGCTTTGGGTGTGCTTCCGCGAACGACAGCAAATGAAACTATGGATGTTTTACAACAGTTTATTTCTGAGCAAAAAACCCTTTCAATTGGATATGCCGATAACAACGGTGGAGTGACCCACAGAATCATTGATCCGATAAGAATTAGTGCAGGCGCACTCATTGCGCGCGATCATGCAACCGGGGAGGTTCAATCCTTCAGAATTCCCCGCATCACCGGCGTGGCACCGTTATAGACTTAGATCATGTTGGCAGACCTAGAGGCACTCGTAAGGTTGGAATCACCAACGCAAGATTTAGAAGCGTGTAAAGATGTTGTTCGCCTTGCAAATGAAATCGCAGAGCGCGTCTTAGGATCACCGGCTCAGATACACGATGTAAATGGCAGGCCATTATTTTGGTGGGGCTCACCTAATCCAGAAGTTATTGTCTTGGCTCATCTAGATACCGTATGGCCTAAAGGATCTTTTCAACCATTATGGCAAGTTGAAGGAACTACAGCTCGCGGGCCCGGTGTTTTTGATATGAAGGCAGGATTCATTCAAGCTCTCTATGCAATGAAAACAATCAAAGGACCTGTTGCACTTGTTGCTACAACAGATGAAGAAACGGGAAGTTTGACTAGCAAAGGTTTTATAAAGGAAATCTCTGCCAAAGCTAAGTCGGTTCTAGTGGTAGAAGCATCACTCGATGGAAAAGTTAAGACCGGTCGTAAAGGTACAGCGATGTATCAAATTAAAATTCTTGGAAAAGCATCACATGCCGGCCTAGAACCTGAAAAGGGAGTTAATTCAACGATTGAAATGGCCCATGCTGTAATTGCTGTTTCAAACCTTTCTAATGAAGCATTTGGAACAACTGTTGTGCCAACCACACTCACTGCTGGAAATTCAACAAATACAGTTCCCGATTTAGCAGTGCTAGATGTCGACATCCGTTCATTTTCTATGGCAGAGCTTGAAAGAGTTGATGCAGCGATCAAATCAATTGTCCCGGTTAATCCAGAGACTACATATGAAGTCACGGGCGGTTTTAATCGACCTCCATTGGAAAGTTCATCGACTATGGATTTGTATGAGCGTGCTGAAAAAGTTGCAAAAGAAATCGGTATGCCTGCCTTGGGTCATGCATCTGTCGGAGGTGCTAGTGATGGAAACTTTGCAGCTGCTGCGGGCGCACAGGTTTTGGATGGATTAGGAGCTGTTGGAAGTGGCGCCCACGCCAAGCACGAATGGGTTGATATCAGTACCCTTGAAGATCGAAGCAAACTTTTAAATGCACTAATAAAGGATTTATTAAATGAGTGATGGTCCGTTAATTGTTCAGAGTGATAAAACACTTCTGTTAGATATCGACCATCCATTATCCGTTGAGTGTCGGCGAGCGATTGCACCCTTTGCAGAATTAGAACGCTCTCCTGAACACATTCACACATACCGATTAACTCCACTGGGATTATGGAATGCTCGTGCTGCTGGCCATGATGCAGAGCAAGTCATTGACACTTTAATCAAGTACTCACGATATGCAGTCCCGCATTCAATTCTTATCGATGTTGCAGAGACAATGTCACGCTATGGGCGCCTTCGTCTTGAGATGGATCCTGTACATGGATTGATTTTGATTACTACTGACACGGCAGTCCTTGAAGAAGTCATTCGTGCAAAAAAGATTGCTCCACTTCTTGGCGCCAGAATTGATTCAGAAACGATCGCAGTGCTGCCAAGTCAGCGCGGCCAGATAAAGCAATCACTTTTACGTCTAGGTTGGCCGGCTGAAGATTTCGCAGGTTACGTGGATGGCCAAGCCCATGAAATCTCTTTAGTGCAAAATGATTGGAAGATCCGTCCATACCAAGAGTTGGCAGCAGAAGGTTTCTGGCATGGTGGATCAGGAGTTGTGGTTCTTCCTTGCGGTGCGGGTAAAACAATTGTTGGAGCAGCGGCTATGGCTCATGCAAAAGCAACCACGCTAATTTTGGTTACCAATACGGTTGCAGCTCGTCAGTGGCGAGATGAACTTTTAAAACGAACAACATTAAATGAAGATGAAATTGGCGAATACTCAGGGGCAAAAAAAGAGATTAGACCTGTCACTATTGCTACCTATCAAGTGATGACAAAGAAGAAAAATGGAGTTTATGCTCACTTAGATCTCTTTGATTCTTATGACTGGGGCTTGATTATTTATGATGAAGTGCATCTGCTTCCAGCGCCAATCTTTAGATTTACTGCTGATATTCAATCGCGCCGCAGACTAGGCCTAACAGCAACACTGGTTAGAGAAGATGGAATGGAGGGTGAGGTTTTTTCACTCATCGGTCCTAAACGATTTGATGTTCCATGGAAAGAGATCGAATCTCAGGGTTATATTGCACCGGCAGAATGCATTGAAGTCAGAGTGAATTTAACTGAGGCAGAACGCTTAACTTATGCAACAGCAGAACCAGAAAATCGCTACCGCACTTGTGCGACCACTCGTACTAAGCGAGAAGTAGTAGAGCTACTAGTTCAAAAGCATAAGGGCGAACAGATTCTTGTAATTGGCCAATATTTAGATCAACTCGATGAACTATCTGAAGTTCTTGGTGTTCCTGTGATTAAGGGTGACACCCCTGTAAAGGAGCGCGAAGTGCTGTTCAATAAGTTTAGAAGTGGTGAAGTAACCTGTTTAGTTGTCTCTAAGGTTGCTAATTTTTCTATTGATCTTCCAGATGCAACAATTGCGATTCAAGTTTCGGGTGCATTTGGAAGTCGCCAAGAAGAAGCACAGAGACTAGGGAGAATTCTGCGGCCTAAGTCTGATGGGCGAAGTGCAACTTTTTATTCAGTCATTTCCCGCGACACAATAGATCAAGATTTTGCACAAAACCGTCAGCGCTTCTTAGCTGAGCAAGGATATTCTTACAAAATTATTGATGCTGACGATGTTTTTCAAGGGAAGATTTAAACCTTACAGGATCAACTTTCCAATAATCGTGGTGCTCTCCATTGATTAAAGTAACAGGTACTTGCTCACCATAGAGCTTTTCTAAATCTTCATTGCCATCTATGAATATCTCATTAATTTCAAACTTCAAATCAGCCCTCAATTTTTGCAATACAGTGAAGGCCTCTTCGCAGAGGTGGCACTCTTTTCGACTATAAATAGTTACAAGATCCATCACTTCTCCTGTTTAACCTGAAAATCGACTTAGAAAACTGCATTCCTTCACCACTGACCTTAAACCATTGAGACTGCACTGATAGCGTTCGCACCATGGGATTGCAAAGAATTAACAGAATCCACACTTTGCGTTCGATGAAACTGTTGATCCTCGTAGCGGTTTTGTTATCAGGAATAGGTGTACCAACTGCTGAAGCAATTACCTTTCGGCAGATACCAGCGACGAACTGGGTTCATGTTCTAGCTGGTGATGCCGATACATATCCCTCGGCTCGTACAAGAACTCCACAACTTCCTGCCAAAAAACTTGAAACAGTCTCTAAGTTTGATGTTACCTATAACAATTTCCCTGATTGGGCAAAAAAAGAAGTTCAAGCTTCTCTTGATGTTTGGGCGGTTAACTTCAAATCATCTGTTGCGATAACGGTAGATGCAACATGGGAGCGATCTAAATCAAAGGAAATTCTCGGAAGTGCTAACGCTGGGAGCTACTTTTCCTCTTTCCCTGGCGCTCCAGATCCTAACCTTTGGTATGTCTCTGCTCTTGCGAATGCACTTGCCGGTAAAGACTTAGATAGAAATAATCCTGAAATTATCATTCAAGTTAATTCTGAGGCACCGTGGAACTTGCGTACTGATGGTACTCCGAATCAAACTGAATATGATTTACAGTCAGTAATGCTTCACGAAGTAGGCCACGGTCTTGGTTTTTCATCTAATGATTTCTATGAACCTGTTTTTGGAATTGGAACTCTCAGTACACCAACACCATTTGATGCGTATTTACAAACACTAGATGGGCGTAGATTGATTGATTTACCATCTCCATCTAAAGAGTTAGGTAATGCTCTAACTTCGCCGCTCGTGTGGTCTGGTCCTCTTGGCACAAAAGCCAATGGTGGTGTTAAGCCAATGATCTTTTCTCCTATAACTTATATACCGGGTTCATCCATTTCACATTTAGATGAAAATACTTTTTCAAAATCTGGATTTGATTCAGTAATGACCCCAATACTTAGCGCAGGTGAAGTCTTTGCTGGTCCTGGTCCTTTGATGTTGGCCATGATGGAAGACATGCGAAATAAGCCCCCCACTGGAGTAATACTTGATCTTCCCTTA
>WLEB01000008.1 GCA_009704505.1 Actinomycetota bacterium
CATGCGACGGCCGGACTCGGAAACCTTTACAGTTCCTTCGAATTCACGCTTCTCCTTGCACTTAACGCAGTAAGCGTCACCCTTATATGTCTCTGCTGTCATTGCTTTCCTCCTATCGACGCTTACGATCCCGTAGGGATGCTCCCCTTCTGGGGTAGGCGCTCTAGTACGAGATTACTCGCCCCACGCTTGATTAAGCGTAATTACGCACCCTTATTTAGGAGTTTTTTTAGGGCCTCTGGGGCTGTGAGCGCGTTTTCGGCCGCCTCATAGCCCTGTAAATAGGCCTCAGCCTGCCCCTCCAAGGGGAAACGGGCCAAAAGCTGCTTGAACCGTTCTCCATGGTCGAAGTACTCCAAATGGATGGCTTCATGGAAGAGGACATAATCCAAGACGTACTCCGGCGCCCCCTTTAAACGATCTGAGATACGAATGGATCGATCTATCCCTGTGCAAGAGCCCCAGCGCTCGCGCATTGCCCTCCAATTAACCGAAGCAGGTCGTGCCAATATCTCTGGGGCAAACTCAGTAAGCAATTGGCCTGCTCGAATCTGCAAACTTTCTTCACTCATCGTTGCAACGGCCTCTTGAGCGCGAATCTTTGCCACCATTTCTGGAACCATCGCCCGTTCATCGGCCTTGCTCATTCTGGCCGGGATGGAAACAACAATTCGTCCTCCTTGGCGATAGGCCGAAATGTTTTTCTTTCTTCGACTGGATCGGATTACGACGATCTCACCTTCTGTTATCCCAGGCAAGGTCGATTCTTCTAGAGTTTTCTCCACTGAAGATTCTGCCGAGTAATCCGATTGCTGCATAAGAAAAAGAATAGGTCATCTCTCAACTAAACCTTGAGAGATTGAGAGAAAACTACGGTGATTTCTTTTCGGTTGTTGAAACAAATAAGCCTTTATCTGAAGAAATCATGCTTTGTCAACCCAAAAACAGCGCGATGCTTAGTTGATTATCGCTTCAAGAACGCTTATTTTACGGGTACGAACTCCTCGGATAACAGTTCTACGTCAGCAAGGGGAAGGCTGACATAGAGCAAGTGACCGGGGAGTTCGCTTTTGTTTGAAATTAAATTAAACCTGACAAATCATCTGGAATTTCTAAACTCTTCAAGAAACTCTCAGGTGTCAACAAGTCATCTGCATTTGGCAAAATTCCACTCCAGATTCGATCACGTGCTTCAATATCTTTTAATTCACGAACCTGACGCCAAAATGCAGTTGCCTCACGTGCAAGGCGTGGTGAAACTTGTAATCCTAAGAGCGAAGAAAAAAGCTGTTGTGCTGGCGCCGACGTTGCACGTCGACGACGTAATGTCTCCTGTAAAGCATTTAAGTTTGGTAGGCGATCTCCTGCAGCTAATGTAACTACTTCTTCACTCCAGCCATCTATTAGTGCAAGTGCAGTCTCTAACTTTGTCAGTGCCGCGCGCTGTGCAGGTGTTTCTTGTGGAGTAAAAATCCCGCTATTGAGTGCGATGTTTAAACTTTCTGGATTGTTCGGATCAAATCCACCGCCCTGTTCAAGAGCGCGTTGAGCCTGCTCCTGAATTGCTTCCATATCAATGTTAATTCCTTTGCCGTAATCAGTAATTGCAGTACGGATGTATGCAACTAGCCATGGATTATGAGAAAACAAACGTGCAACTGATGCTTCGCGAAGTGCGTGGAAGATTTGAACTTCTTCTAGGGCAATATCTAGTTCTGTCGACCATTCACGAATATTTTCTGGAACAAGTGCTGGGTATGCAGGATCAAGTAGGGGAAGACCCACATCATGTGCGCCAGTAACTTTTGATGCTAAAGCACCTATTGCTTGTCCTAACTGTGTAGCGATCAATGAACCAATAAAGGATTTAAGTAGGAGTGAAATCATCTCTACAGGCAGGGCCATGGCTGGATTCTCATCACTGTGGTCAGAATCGGATTCACCTTCACCAAAAGAGGCTTTATCCAAAAGTTCACTAACTGCAGCGGCTAGACCGATTGCCAAAGGCTCTACAGAGCTTTGCCAACCAGGCAGCGTGGAGTCGATCCAATCAGTACGAGCCAACACAGCATTTCCCATTTGAGAAGGTTGGGAAACTTGCGGAAATAAGACTGCTTCATTGAGCCACAACTCGGCAATTGAAAATGCCTGTTGAATTTGAGCCACATCGGTTTGGCCAACGGGAGCCGAACTTTGCGATGTCGTGAATTTTTTGGCAACGTCACGGACAATATTTTTTGGCAAAGCTTCATCCGAACCTGTGAATCCAGGTCCATTAATTCCTAGCATCGAAAACTGTTCTTGGATCTGTTTCTGCATCTGCGCCATCATGGCGGCAAAATCCACAGGTTCTTCAGAACCGTCTGAGTCGCCAGGGGTAAAGCCAAAGTTTGCCATCTCTTAATCCTCCCAGTCTTAGAACAATTCTGCATTCTCATTCATTCCCGATTAAGTCACCTTTGTATTACGGCTCACAGCACGCTTACTCTTTCAATCCTTAGTAAGGTAGGCACATGTCTAATGCATTTTTAGCTCTTATCTGGTGGGTTGTTCCCGCTATTGGACTTATCGGTGCCCTTGGATACGTATTGTGGGTTACAAAGTTTCAGAGCAAGTTTCAACATGAAACAAAAAGATCTGTTGATCGCTTTCAACGCTTTCAAGATTCTCTCCGCGATACTCAAGCGCGAGAAGTTAACGCAGTTAATAACTCAATCTCCACCGAACTCCCAAAACTTTTTGATCAAGAAGAAATTGAACGCGATACCATTGCAAACAATCGTGATGCCCAGCCGAAACCAACGCAACAATAGAGATCTAGCGCTGATTACCTAATGCGATTTTCACCATTGCCCCGCTTGGTAACTATTACTTTAGGACTTTTCTTTTTACTTGCCACAATTGCGCCCCTACCTTTTGCAATTGTTTTGCCCGGAGAGGCACAGAATATTTTTAAAGGTGTGATCACAATAAAATCAACTGAAAACTATCCAGCAACAGGTCGAATAGATTTGATGTCGATTCGTGTGACTAATCCAGATTCTTGGATCTTTGGACCTGAGATAATTTACTCATGGATTAGTAGTGAGCGCTCTGTTTATCCAAAATCTGCAATATTTCCACCTGGTACTAGTTCTAAAGAAGAGCGCAAGCAGGCAAAGGCCGAGATGGTTAGTTCTCAGGATAAAGCGATATTTGCTGCGGTGAATTATTTACAATCAAACCCAAAGATTATGGCCCCCCAATCTTCATCTGCAGGGGAAGCAGAAAGTATTGGAAAAGAGCGAGCCAATAAACTGGAAACAAAAAACATTGAATTTAAAGTTAAGGAAACTGGTGGCCCAAGTGGCGGTCTAGTTTTTGCAATTGCATTAGTAGAACTTTTGACTGAGAAAGATGTTTTGCAAGGAGATCACATCGCAGGAACTGGAACAATTAATTCTCGCGGAATAGTCGGTGGGATCGGTGGCATTAATGAAAAAATCGCATCAGCCCAAAAAGTAGGAGCTACATTATTTTTTGCTCCAGTCAGTAATGCCTCTGAGATCGCAAATGTCCCAGCCGGCATTAAGGTTATTACCGTTGCTACCTTGGCTCAGGCAATTTCCTACTTAGAGAACAGCAAAAAGTAGTAAAAATCCACCCAACGATAGTTCTAAACCCCCAGAGGGTTAGAGATTTTTGGACTTGAAGGTGCGCATGGGTGCGATAGTTTTCTCCCATGACTAATACCCCACAGTTCCAACGCCCCAACTTCCAATTTAAGGGACGAAAGAGTCCACTTGCATTGACCTTTGGAATCCTTGTAGTTCTTGGAATTCTCTTCACTGCCTTAAGTGGTTTTTATGCAGATTGGTTGTGGTTTAAGTCAGTTGACTTCACAAGCACGTGGTCAACAATTCTGGGTACTAAAGCTTTTCTCTTTGTTATCGGTGGATTACTAACCGCTCTTATTGTGATGGCGAATGTATTTATCGCCTATAAGCGCCGACCACTCTATGTAACAATGATGGTTGAATCAGATAATCTAGAAAGATATCGCTCACAAGTAGAGCCAATCCGTAAAGGTCTATTCATCGCATTAAGCGTTGCTCTGTTTTACTTTGCTGGCTCTGCATCATCACAGTTGTGGAGTACATGGTTGCTATTTCAGAACTCAACAAGTTTTGGCGTAACTGATCCGCAGTTCAACATGGATATCTCATTTTTTGCTTTCCGTTTACCTTTTTGGCAATCATTAATTTCTTGGGGAATTACCACCACAGTTCTTGCAATTATTGCATCAGCAATTGTGCATTATCTCTACAGTGGTATTCGTCTTCAGGTTCAACAAGATCGCACAACTGTTGCCGCACGTGTGCAGCTTTCAGTACTACTAGGTGTGGTCGTACTACTTAAGGCAGTTGCTTACTGGTTTGATAGATACGCACTTGCTCTTAAAGAGGGCCGTTTAATTACAGGATTAACGTATACAGATGTCAATGCTGTTTTACCTGCAAAAGCCATTTTGACTGGTATCGCATTAGTTTGTGCGGTTCTATTCTTTGCAACAATTATTCGTAAATCTTGGATATTGCCTGCAGCTGGCACAGCACTTCTCGTTGTCTCCTCGGTTTTATTCGCTGGTCTCTATCCAGGAGCAATTCAACAGTTCCAGGTCAAGCCAAGTGAGTCTTCTAAAGAAGCGCCATTTATTCAAAGAAACATTGACGCAACCCGAGCGGCTTATGGGATTTCAGATGTAACTGTGACTGATTATCAGGCAACCGCTTCAACTAACTCGGGTCAACTTGCAAATGATGCTGCCACTATTGCAAATATTCGTTTGATGGATCCAAATGTTCTTTCCTCAACATTCCGCCAACTTCAGCAGATTCGCCCGTATTACAGTTTCCCTCAAACTTTGGATATCGATCGTTACACAGTAAATGGTGTAAAGCGCGATGTAGTTGTCGCAGCTCGTGAACTAAATATTGTTGGTAATCCTTCACGTAACTGGATCAATGATCACCTTGTTTACACACACGGTTTTGGTTTTGTTGCGGCCTTCGGAAACGAGCGCGACGCAGATGGAAAGCCATCATTTACAGTTGGTGACTTGCCACCAAAAGGCGCTTTAGGTGAATTCCAACCACGTATTTATTTTGGTGAAAATGTTCCTGATTATTCAATTATTGGTGGAGTCAAAACAGATACACCAGTGGAGTTTGATTATCCAGATGACTCTTCACCAAATGGCCAGAGAAACTACACTTACACAGGTAAAGGTGGAGTTCCAGTTGGTTCTCTTCTAAACAAGGCAGTATTTGCACTTAAATATCAAGAGCAAAGAATTTTGCTATCTAACTTGATCAACAAAGATTCAAAGATTCTCTTTGAAAGAAATCCTCGTGATCGCGTTGCAAAGGTTGCTCCATGGCTAACTCTTGATGGAGATCCATATCCAGCACTTGTTGATGGAAAAGTCCTCTGGATTATTGATGGCTATACAACAAGTGCGGGCTACCCATACTCACGCAGAACAGTACTTTCAGATGCAATTAATGACACTGTCACTACAAACACTGGTGCATCTGCATTACTTCGAAATCAAAGCATCAACTACATTCGAAACTCTGTTAAAGCTACTGTAGATGCCTACGATGGAACAGTTTCCCTTTACACATGGGATGAACAAGATCCTGTTTTGAAAACTTGGGCAAAAGCATTTCCAAATGCACTACTTCCAAAGAGTGCAATCTCTGAGCAATTAATGGAACATGTCCGCTACCCAGAAGACCTCTTTAGAGTTCAGAGAGAAATCTTGAGCTCCTACCATGTTAGAAGCGCAGAAGCTTTCTATGGTGGACAAGATTTCTGGCGTATCCCTCGCGATCCATCAACATTTGGAGCTAACGCCGGTGCACAACCACCGTATTACTTAACACTTCAAATGCCAGGAACTAAGGCTCCTGTCTTTTCATTAACGACTCCATTTGTACCTCGTGGAGGACGAGAGAACCTGTCTGCATTTGCAGTTGTGAACTCAGATGCCGGTCCAGATTATGGAAAGATGTCGGTATTACAGCTTCCAAGAAATACAAACATTGCTGGCCCTTCACAGGTAGCATCAAACTTTGAAGCAAAACCTGAAGTTGCAAACTCGCTGTCCCTTCTTCGCCGAGGTGGATCTGATGTTGTTCTGGGTAACTTGTTAACGCTGCCGGTAGGTGGCGGCTTACTCTACGTTCAACCAGTTTATGTACAGGCCACAGCTAACACATCTGCATATCCACTTTTGCAGAAAGTGCTGGTTTCATTCGGTGATCAAATTGGATTTGATGACACATTAAAGGGTGCACTTGATCAAGTGTTCTCTGGAAATTCTGGAACTTCTGCAGGTGGCACAACAACTGGCGGAAGTACAGGATCAACAAACAATTCTTCTCTTGCTAATGCATTAGCTAGTGCAAGGGCTGCATACCAAGATGGATTAGCAGCACTTGCTAATGGAGACTTTGCTGCTTATGACAGAGCACAAAAGCGATTGAAATCTGCAATCGATGCAGCGATCAACGCACAATCCAGATAAGGAACAAATTCACTATTCACAATTTGATCTTTGTGCATGGATTTGGCCTTTAACTAAGTGTTCCAATAGGATTGCTCTACCGACGCGGGGTGGAGCAGCTCGGTAGCTCGCTGGGCTCATAACCCAGAGGTCGTAGGTTCAAATCCTGCCCCCGCTACTAGTACAAGAAGTGAAAAAAGGACCCATATGGGTCCTTTTTTTATGGAAACAAATATTCAGTGTTTACTTGATGCGAAGAGAATTTGTTACAACAAGAACACTACTCGCAGCCATTGCAGCAGCTGCATATAAAGGTGTGAGTAAGCCAGCAGCTGCTATTGGAAGCCCAATCACGTTATAGATCAAAGCCCAGCCCATATTGAGGCGAATTATCTTTATGGTCTTTGTTGAAAGTTTTAATGCTTCGATGACGTTATTGAGACCAGTTTGCATCAACGTAATGTCGGCGCTATTGATTGCAGTATCAGTACCTGTACCCATTGCCATTGAAAGATCAGCGGCTGTGAGTGCAGCGGCATCATTGATTCCATCGCCAATCATTAAGACTGTGTGTCCTTCGGACTTAAGCCTTTGCACGATCTCTAACTTAGTTTCAGGTGTTGCATGGGAAACTACATAGGCCGAATCAATACCAACAGCTGATGCCACATTTGCTGCAACCTGCGTGCTATCTCCCGTTACAAGCCAAGGTGTAATACCGCGCGCGCGAAGAGATGTAACTGTTTGAGCAGCATTGTCTTTGAGTTGATCTCCCACTGCAAAGACTGCTAGTGCAACGCCATCCCATGCTAAAACGGCAACCGTGAATCCATCTGCCTCACCTTGCTCAATTGCAGATTTGATTGACGGATGAAAAGCTGTCGCGCTGTGAGCTACAGCTGCAGGAGAGCCAATTAAAACCACTGGAGAGAGATCTGCGATTCGAACACGACCTGCAGCACCGGCACCTGGTGTTACAGAAAAGTCACTTACTTCACCTTTACTTGCTCCATTTGATTGTGCGTACTTAGAAATTGAAGAAGCAACTGGATGAGAATCAAGTGACTCAATTGCCAACGCCGAGGCGAGAATATTCTTTTCGGTAAGTATTGAAGCAAATGATGCTCCTAGAGTTTTACCTGCATCTAGCGAGATTGTTGACTGCTGTACATTCATTACACCCTCAGTAAGGGTCCCAGTTTTATCAAATAAAACGGTGTCAACTTTTCGTGCTACTTCTAACGTTCTAGGTTGGCGAATGACTATTCCGCGCAACGCGCCTCGCCCCGAAGCAACAAGAAGGGCAACAGGAGTTGCCAAACCAAGTGCACATGGGCATGCAATCACTAAAACCGTAATTGCAATTGAAATCGATTTCGTTAGCGATGAACCCGTGAAATACCACCCAGCAAATGTTCCAATTGCCAATACTGTAACTATCGGTACAAAGACAGCACTAATACGATCTGCTAGTCGTTGAATTGGCGCCTTAGTTCCCTGGGCCGTAATAACCATCGATGTAATGCGGGCTAATTCCGTATCACTCCCAATTCTTGTTGCCCTAACAATCAAGCGACCGTTGTGATTAAAAGAGGCTCCAATAACCTGAGATCCTGGGCCAACATTAATTGGCTTTGATTCTCCTGTTAACATCGAATTATCAACAGAGCTTTCTCCGCTAACAACGACACCATCTGTTGCTATGCGATCGCCAGGGCGGACTTCAAACTCATCGCCAATCTGTAATTGATCAATGGAGACGATGAGCGGAAAACCCCCACGAATAATTGTTACATCTTTACTGCCGAGTGCTAGTAGTGATGAAAGAGCACTACTAGCTTTAGCTTTAGCTCGTGTTTCTAAATAGCGACCAAGAATCACAAAGAAAATTACTCCTGCAGCAACTTCGGTATAAACATCGCCGACGCCTGTTGAATTTGCATAAATTGACCATCCGAATGCTGCAAGTGAGCCCATTGAAATCAAATTATCCATAGTCGGATGGAAAAGATTACGTAGCGCAGCTTTATGAATTGGATATGCAACAAAGATAACTACAGGCGCACTGAGGGCGATAACTGCCCATGCAGTCGGAGAATAAAGAGGATGTGCAAGAGCAAAATAATCAAGTGCCTCATGAATCCACATATCAATCTGATGATGCCAACTCATGACCATGGAAATTGCAACTGCAGGAATAGCAAATATTGATGCAAAAAATAGCGCGCGTGCCGATTTTTTACTGTGAAGTGTTATGGATTGTGCATCAGCTACAAGTGTTGCTGAATAGCCAGCTTTTTCTACAATCTTAATAAACCCTTTGGCATCCATCTCTGCAGGTGCCAATATGTGTGCTGTCTCTGTTGCAAAATTTACCGTAGCACTAACACCTTCGATTGAGTTAAGAGCTTTTTCAACGGTATTTACACAGGATGAACATGTCATTCCCTCTATTGAAAGAGTTGTCGGTTCAAGTGGTGTGCTCATGGATTAACTCCATTAACAACTTCATTGTGTAGCAATCCATTAGTAGAGATTGCGCTACTTCCAAAGGGGCCATTGCGACCAGAGATGTCAGTGAAAATACCACCAGCTTCTCGAACAATGATTTCTAACGCTGCCATGTCCCAAAGTGCCAAAGAAGGTTCTATAGCAACATCTATGGAACCTTCCGCTACCAACATATGTGACCAAAAATCACCGATCGCACGTGTTCGCCAAGCAGAGTTCAGCATTTTTTGGAATGGCTCTAACCTAGAACCCCATCCAACAAAATCAGAGTATGAAATAGATGCATCAGAGATTGATGAGACTTTGGAAACCTTAATTCTCTTTTCTAGTGATTCATTTGAATCTAAATCTTCATTCATCTCATCGTGTGAATAGAATCGAACATAAGCACCAAGCTCGCGTGCAGCTGACCATCTACGAGAAAGTGCTGGAGCGCTAACAACTCCAACAATTACTTCCTCAACACCTGAAGAATCAATCTCAACGAGTGCAATCAACGTAGCCCAGATTGGAACTCCGCGCATAAAATTTTTAGTTCCATCAATTGGATCAATTACCCAATAACGAGAGCTTGCACCTTTATCACTTCCAAACTCCTCTCCCACTAAGCCGTCTTCGCTTCGGTGCATTGAAATCGCCTCACGAATTGCTGTTTCTACAGCGCGATCTGCATCGGTTACTGGGGTTGAATCTGGTTTAGTTGAAACAACTAAATCCTGTGCCTGATATCTGTCAAGTGAAATTGCATCAGCTAAATCGGCAAGTGCATGTGCAAATGCAAGATCATCTTTTAGGTCAGTGGACACGTGCGAGTTGCTCATAATGCTTAAAGTCTAATCCTCTATAGAAGCAGGGGCGGCATCTTTAACGGCTAATAACGAGCGGAGACTTGCCAATCGCGCAGTTCTATGAGGATTTGCAATTCCCTCAGGGCTAGCCCACGCATCAAGTTTGCATGTTTCTTCTGCATGCGAGCAATTAGAAAGACAGTTTGCTGCAACTTCTGATAAATCACTAAATGCATCAACAATCTTTTGATTATCAATATGTGACAGGCCAAATGCACGGATACCTGGGGTATCAATAATCCAACCGTGGTTGTCTGTAGCTGTGGAACTCTTTAATGCAAGTGCAATTGCACTTGATGATGTATGTCGGCCTCGTCCGGTTGCCTCATTCACATCTCCAGTAAGTCGATCAGCGTCTGGAACAAGTGCGTTGATCAACGTTGATTTTCCAACACCCGAGTGCCCAACAAGTACTGAGATTTTGCCATCTAAAACCTTATGTAAGTGAGCTAGATCTTTCTCTCGTGAACTTGACTTGATTGCTGTTGGAATTATCTCTACATCAAGCTCTGAATACTCTGCTAGAAAATCTGGAACCTTATTCAAATCAGTCTTTGTAACTACAACCTTAGGGACAATTCCTTCAGTAAAGGCCGAAACAAGAAAGCGATCAATAAGCCCACGACGGGGTTCTGGATTTGCTGCAGCAACAACAATTATTAATTGATCTATGTTTGAAACAATAGTTCGCTCTACTTGTGCAGAATCATCAACTGTTCGACTAAGAGAGTTTCGTCTATCCTTCACGCTTACTATCCGAGCCAATGAGCCTTCATCGCCAGATACATCACCAACTAATGAAACTTGATCTCCAACAACGACAGATTTTGGTCCGAGTTCTCGTGCACGCATGGCAGTAACTATTACGCCGTCTTCGGTTATACATGTTTGACGACCGCGGTCGACAGTTGTTACTAATGCGAAAATTGCATCTGAATGTGAAGGCCTGTCTTTGCTTCGAGGACGGGTACTTCTAGAAGGACGCACACGGGCATCTGATTCATCGTATTCGCGGGGCGTCATACTAAAAGAGATCTCCAAAGACCTGGAAAATCAGGCAAGGTTTTACGAGTTGTTTCAATGTTTTCTACTTCAACATCTTTAACAACTAATCCAAGTACTGCGCCAGCAGTAGCTAGTCGATGATCATCGTATGTGTGAAAAACTCCACCATGAAGTGGCGCAGGGTTTATACGTAAAGCAGATTCTTCTTCTACTACATCTCCACCGAGCGCGTTTATTTCTCTTGTTAATGCAGCTAAACGATCGGTTTCGTGTAATCGAAGATGACCGATATCTCGTAAGTAAGAAGGTGAGTTGGCAAGGGCGGCGAGTGCAGCAATTGATGGTGTTAACTCTCCAACATCATGGAGATCAATATCAATTCCGTTTAACTGACCATTTCCGGTAACGGTTAACCCTTTTTCATTTATGGCAACAGTTGCACCCATTGAAGTAAGAATTGTTCGAAGTTGATCACCAGGTTGGGTTGTATTTGTTGGCCAATCAGCAATGGTGACGCTTCCTCCGCACACCATTGCAATTGATAGAAATGGCGCTGCATTTGAAAGATCCGGTTCGATTACTACATCGCATCCATGTAACTGACTTGGTTTCACACTCCACGTTTGTTGTTTTGAATCAACATCAACTGTGCCACCAAACTGGCGCACCATCTCAACTGTCATCTCAATGTGAGGCATAGAGGGCAACGTCGGTCCTTTGTGTTGCACAATAAGTCCATCTTTAAATGATGGAGCAACCAATAAAAGCGCAGATAAGAACTGACTTGATGCACTTGCATCAATGGTTAGCTTGCCACCTTTGATCTGCCCATTGCCTTGCACAGTAAGAGGAAGGCTGTATCTATTTTCGTGATCAAGAGAAATGCCAAGTTCTTCTAAAGCTTTAATTACTGGACCTAATGGACGTTCATAGGATCGCGGATCACCATCAAATGAAACTTCACCCTTTGCAAGTGCAGCAAGTGGGGGTAGAAATCGCATAACAGTTCCTGCGTTTCCAACATCGATTCTAGAACCGCCTGTAAGAGGCCCTGGTGTAACTTTCCACTGTAGTTCTTGCTGCCCATTTACTTCAACAATAGATTCTTCAATACCAATTCCAAGAGACTTTATTCCCGCAACCATTAGTTGGCTATCTCTGGAAACAAGAGGACGGCGCAAAATAGAAGGAGAGTTCGCTTGTGCGGCCAAAATCAGAGCGCGATTGGTAACAGATTTAGAACCAGGAATCACAACGCTTAACTGCACCGGTGTAGCCCCACGGTAAATGGAAGGCCAGTTAGTGTTGTGTGTCATCGGTACATTCTAACCCCTGTCTATGATGCCAAGGATTGAATAATGAAAACGCCTTATGCCTGCGCTACCCTTGAATTATGTGTGGCAGATACGCGCAAACGGCCGATATGCGCGAACTTATGGAGCAATTTGAAGTTTCTGGAACAGCTCCGCAAAAAAGCCTGCCATTAAATTGGAATATCGCACCTACAAATCCAATCTATATTATTAGGGGAACATCGCCTGATCTTGCAACTGTTTCTTGGGGTTTAATCGCTCCTTGGTTAAAAACTTCGGTTGATGCAAAAAACTCACAATCTCGTGCAATTAATGCGCGTAGTGAATCTATTTTTGAGAAACCAACATTCAAAGATGCTTTCCGAACTACTCGCTGTCTTATTCCAGCTTCTGGATATTACGAGTGGGCAACAGCGTTAGGTAAGTATCCACCCAAACAACCTTTTTACATCTGTGCAAAAGATGACAAGCAACTATCGATAGCTGGAATTTGGAGTAGTTGGGTTGGGTCTAGTGGAGAAATAATTGAAACAGCTTCGATAATTACTCAGGAAGCTCAAGGTCAACTCGAAGCAATTCATAGTCGAATGCCGGTTTTTATGC
This sequence comes from Actinomycetota bacterium, assembly GCA_009704505.1. Classification (GTDB taxonomy): domain Bacteria; phylum Actinomycetota; class Actinomycetes; order Nanopelagicales; family Nanopelagicaceae; genus Planktophila. The sequence continues at coordinate 12,831 of WLEB01000008.1, forward strand.
CCAAAGATCGCTGGCAACAGTGGTTGGATCCCAAAGAAAATAATGTAGATCGTCTGAAATCATTGATGGTTGTTGAGCGCCCTGATTTACTGGTGCAGGCCCGCCCAGTTTCACATGCTGTTAACTCAGTTGCCCGAAATGGAAAAGAGTTAACGGTAGAAACACCTCTTGGGGAGCCAGAAACTCTCTTTTAGCGATAGTGTTTTACGTGATGTCAATGGACTTAGTTAAAGAAAGCTCGGCGGACCGCGCTGTCCGCTTTGAGCGCGATGCCCTTGTCTTTACTAACCAGTTATATGCAGCCGCCTTGCGATACACAAAAAATCCTGATGATGCAAAGGATTTGGTTCAAGATACTTATTTAAAAGCTTTTTCATCTTTCCATCAATTTGAAGAAGGTACTAATTTAAAGGCCTGGCTTTATCGAGTATTAACTACGACGTTCATTAATACATATAGGAAAGATCAGCGACGTCCACAACTTTCATCCGGAGAAATAGAGGATTGGCAATTAGCCGATGCGGCTTCTCATACGAGCGATCTAGGAAAATCGGCAGAAGTGGAAGCTCTAGAAAACTTGCCAGATAGTGATATCAAACGTGCATTACAAGATATTCCCGAAGAGTTTCGAATCGCTGTCTACTTGGCCGACGTTGAGGGGTTTTCCTATAAAGAAGTTGCCGAAATTGTAGGCGTACCGACAGGCACGGTCATGTCTCGCCTTCACCGGGGAAGAAAACAGCTGCGAGAACGGTTAACAGAGTATGCAAAGGATCTTGGATACACCACTGACAAGAAGTCGGGGGCTAAGCCATGAGCGCACACTATGAGATTGCATGTAATGAAGTCTTAAACTCATTTGTTTTAATTATTGAGGGATACATCGAAGTTCCTCAGTTAAATGAAATTGAAATTCACTTGTCACAGTGCCCATCTTGTGAATCTGAACTAAATCATGAGCAAGCAATGCGCACACTGATGCAAGAAACGCTGCGCAGAACCTGTAATGAGCAAGCACCTGATGATCTACACGATGCTATTTTCCGTCAAATTCATGGGAAAACTGCGGGTGCTTTTACAGAGGTTGTGACCCAATACAGCATGACTGAAATATCTATTGAGATTGATGAATTTGGTCAAATAGAACATCGTGAGATTCGAATAGAACATAGTGAAGAGATTGTGGTTGTTAATAATCCTTTAGATCCAGATTTACACGATGGACAGGATAAATAGTAATGCAGTTCTCAGATGAGGTTCTAGGAGCAGTTGGGCTAACAGAAATGATTGTTAGGCCAGGGGACACATCATTGGCAATTGGAATTGGCGACCTACCAATAGCCTCTCCCTCACAACTGATCAACTTAATGGAGCATGCTGCAATTCTTTCTTTAGATTTATATCTTGAACCTGGACAGACAACGATTCCGGTAAGCACCGAGTTTCTATCTCTATCTCCGGCAAGTATCGGTGCTGAACTACGAGCAACTTCACGCGTAATAAATGTTGAAGGAAAAGAGTTAACTTTTGAATGTGAAGTCTATGAACATGATCGTCAAATAGCAGCTGGCTTACTAAAAAGATCAGCGGTGGAGCGAGTATCTTTCCTCGCCCGCACCGCTGCGCTTAATTTGATGAGTGAATCACCAAATAATTAAAATTAAGCTTTCTTTGTAGCCCAGAAAATCTCTGCGATTTCGTCAATTTTTGCAATTAACTTGTCTGCTACTGCAACATCTTGTGTGCCCTTTGTACCTGCGGCGCCAGCTAACTTGGTTGCATCATTAAAGAGTGTATGTAGCTGTGGGTAAGCCTCAAAATGTGGTGCCTTAAAGTAATCGGTCCACAGAACCCATAGGTGTTCTTTTACTTGATGTGAACGTTCTTCTTTGATCGCCACAGAACGTGATCGAAAATCAGCGTCGCTATTTGCTGCGTACTTTTCCATGCAAGCTTTCACTGACAGCGCCTCAATTTTTGCCTGCGCTGGGTCATAAACACCACATGGAAGATCGCAGTGTGCGTACACGGTTGTTTTTGGTGCAAACATTTCGGTCTCCTTTAATTGAACTTCAGGTGAGAGACTACCGCCCATGAGCAGATTTGGCACAGTCAAGGTAGCAGGGGCATCAATGGCACCTACCTATAAGGATGGGGCCTGGTTATTTGTCCGGTGGTTCAACACTTCTCCTGAGAAAAACTTTAGCAATGGGCTCATAGGAAAAATCTACGTAATTGAAAAACGTGAACGCCCAGGAATTTTCCTTGTAAAAAGACTTAAAGATGTCAAAGAGAGCATGTATTGGGTTGAGGGAGATAACGAGAAAAGTACTGACTCACGAGTGTGGGGCTGGATTAATGAGGATGAGTTAGTTGGTCAAGTAATTTTTGCTTTAAAGAAATAACTTAACGCGTAAAAGCTTCAAGTAATAATGCTTTCTGTTCATCCTCATGAAGGTGATGACTTCCAGTAGCTGGAGAGGCAGTAGCTCTGCGAGAAATTCGGCGAAGAGTTCGTGCTCCAAATCCACGACCGCCATGTGCATCAGAAGTTCGAAGCGCAATATGTGACCATGGTCCTTGATTTGCAGGCTCGTCTTGTACCCATAACAGATTGGCATTTGGATGCTTGTTTGCTTCAGCAACCATTTCATCAATTGGAAGTGGATAGAGAAGTTCTACTCGAACAATTGCTGTTGAGTTTTCTCCCATTTTTGCGCGCTCTGCAACTAAGTCGTGATAAATCTTTCCAGAACAGAAAATTACACGTGATGCATTACTGACAGTGGGATCACCAATAACTGGTTGGAAATAACCGCTAGTAAAATCACTAAGAGATGATGCTGCAGCCTTTAGTCGAAGCATCGATTTAGGAGTAAAGACAATCAATGGACGACGAGTTGGGTTCTTAGCGTGCCAACGAAGCAAGTGGAAATAGTTTGCAGGGCTTGCAGGTTGGGCAACAGTCATGTTTTGTTCGGCGCACAACTGTAAATATCTTTCAATACGAGCAGATGAGTGATCTGGTCCTTGACCTTCATAACCGTGAGGCAAGAGTAAAACTAATGAAGATCGCTCGCCCCATTTTTGCAACGCTGAAGAAATAAACTCATCGATCACAGTTTGGGCACCGTTTGCAAAATCTCCGAACTGGCCTTCCCATAGAACTAATGCTTCTGGGCGCTCAAGACTGTAACCATATTCAAATCCCATGGCAGCGTATTCGCTAAGTAGTGAGTCAATAACGAAGAATTGGTTTTCATCGCTAATGAGTGAACGAAGAGGTGTCCATTCATTTCCATTTTCTTTGTCAATGATGACTGCATGGCGATTTGAGAATGTTCCACGACGTGAATCTTGACCAGCAAGTCGTATCGGATGCCCTTCTTTAAGAAGGGATCCAAAAGCAAGCATTTCTCCGGTGGACCAATCAATTGTTGCATCGTTAAGTGACTCAACTCTTTTCGCCAACTGTGGAGTCAATTTAGGATGAACATGGAAGCCTTCTGGAACTGCAGATTGAGTTGCTGCAATCTCACGAGCAACGCTCTCTGGAATTGCAGTCTCGATTGCCGTTGGATCAGGAGGCACGGGAGCCTTGAAGTTAGCATCAGAATTGAAATCAGTATTGGTTAATGATGCAAATACAGATTCGAGCTGAACCTGATAATCACGTGCGATCTCTTCGGCCTCTACAGGTGTGATGTCGCCGCGACCGACCAAGGCCTCTGTGTAAAGGGTGCGAGTTGATCTCTTAGCATCTACTAATTTATACATCAATGGCTGAGTAAAGCTTGGTTCGTCACCTTCATTGTGACCGCGGCGGCGATAGCAAATCATGTCAATGACAACATCTTTATTAAATGCTTGACGATATTCAAAAGCTAATCGTGCTACCTGAACACATGCTTCTGGATCATCACCATTTACGTGGAATACAGGTGCTTGAATTATTTTTGCAAAATCTGTTGAGTACTGGGATGTGCGAGAAGATTGTGGCCCAGTTGTAAAGCCAACTTGATTGTTGATAACGATATGAACGGTTCCACCTGTTCGGTAACCACCCAAACCTGACATCTGAAGCACTTCAGCATTAACGCCTTGTCCTGCAAAGGATGCATCTCCATGCAAAAGTACGGGCAGAATTGAAAATGCATTCTTAATGTTGAGTCGATCTTGTTTTGCTCGAACAATTCCTTCAAGCACTGGGTTAACTGCCTCTAAGTGAGAAGGATTTGCTGCCAAATAAACTTTGGTTTGAGATCCAGATTCAGCTGTAAAGACACCTGATGTGCCTAAGTGATACTTAACGTCACCAGATCCGTGGATTTCATTTTCAGCATAATGGCCTTGGAACTCTTGAAATATCTGCCCTGCTGATTTGCCGGCAACGTTTGCTAATACATTAAGGCGTCCACGGTGTGGCATACCAATACAAACTTCATCCAAACCTTTTTCAGCAGCTGCTGAAATAACTGCATCAAGAAGTGGAATAACTGATTCTCCACCTTCTAGAGAGAAACGCTTTTGTCCAACAAATTTTGTATGAAGGAATGATTCAAAAGCCTCTGCACTGTTTAATTTGCGCAAAACGCGTAACTGTTCTTCACGCGGCAGCTTGGCATAACCCACTTCGACACGCTCTTGAATCCATTGACGCTCTTGCGGTTCTTGTATGTACATGTATTCAACGCCAACTGATCGGCAATATGCATCACGGAGAATTCCTAGAATTTTACGAAGTGGCATGAACTTCTTGCCACCAAAGCCACCGGTTGCAAACTCGCGGTCAAGATCCCAGAGAGTTAATCCGTGTGTGACTACGTCAAGATCTGGATGAGATCGTTGCATATAAACCAATGGATCTACATCTGCAATCAAATGACCAAATGTGCGATAGGCCTGAATTAACTGCTGAACACGTGCAGTTTTATTGATCTCTTCGTCTCTAGTAAATGCAAAATCTGAAGACCATCGAATTGGTTCATATGGAATGCGAAGTGCAGCAAAGATTTCGTCATAAAAACCTTCGGCGCCCAGCAGATATTCATGCATGCGTCGCAAGAAATCACCTGACTGTGCACCTTGAATGACTCGGTGGTCGTAAGTACTTGTCAGAGTAATGACCTTGCTAACTGCCATATTGGCGAGTGTTTCTTCACTGGCACCTTGGAACTCTGCTGGGTAATCCATTGCACCAACGCCAAGAATTAAACCCTGACCTTGAACAAGTCGTGGAACTGAATGAACTGTTCCAATAGTTCCTGGATTAGTAATCGACATAGTCGTTCCGGCAAAATCCTCAACGGCTAAAGTTCCAGAACGCGCCTTTTTAATAACTGCTTCATAGGCGCTCCAAAACTGTCCGAAATCTAACTCTTCGCAGCCTTTAACAGAAGGCACTAGTAATTGCCGTGAGCCATCAGGCTTTGCTAGATCAATCGCAATTCCTAAATTCATATGTTCTGGTTTACCGATCGCTGGCTTTCCATCGATCTCACCATAAAATGCATTCATCTCTGGCATCGCTCTAACAGCTTTAATCATTGCGTAAGCCACAATGTGTGTGAAAGAAACTTTGCCGCCACGTCCACGAGCTAAGTGATTATTAAGAACTATTCGATTATCAATCATTAACTTTGCAGGAACAGCGCGCACTGATGTGGCTGTTGGAACAGAAAGTGATGCCTCCATCGATTGAACAACGCGAGCGCCTACTCCACGAATTGGTTCTAACGTTGAAGCCGATGGCGTGATTAAAACTGGAACTGGCTTAACAATTGGATCAGCCGGTGTTGCAGGCGTTAATGCATTCTCGCGCACAACCGGTTGTGTTGATTGAGGTGTTGCTACTGGTTGGGAAACCTGTGCAGCTGGTGCTTGTGCCGCTGGTGCTTGCGGTGCTGCAACTTGTGGTGCACGTTGGGCAGCTTTTGGAATTGGTGGAGTTGGTGGTGTGTTCTTATTGGCCGAAGTATTTAGTCCAGCGGCAGAGCCAACAGCTGAAGCCGGTTTATTTGTTTTGAAGTACTCAATCCATGCAGGGTCTACAGAAGAAGGATCTGCCAGATAATGCTCGTACATTTCATCTACGAGCCAATCATTTGCGCCAAAATCCTGTGCCGACACTGGCAAGCTCCTTTTGCATTGACTAGGGTCTAAGCCTATAGGCAGTGGCCAGCATGCATAAACATTTGATTTCATAGCCTTCAGGGAGATTGGCCACAGTAATTCAGGCGCCATTTACCCCCAAAATACGGCACAGTTTGGCTATGGGATTAGCCGTAGTTACTGGTGCCAGTCGAGGCCTAGGTTTTGAAAGCGCTAAGGCTCTAGCAAGTGCAGGCTTTGATTTAGCCATGATCGCAAAAGATCCAACACGGCTATCTCTTGCTCAGCAGAAATTATCTGAGAGTTTTCCCAATCAGAAATTTACGACTTATCAGGTTGATCTAGAGGATATACCTGCCACCAGAGCGATCGCCGAAAAAATCACTTCTCAAGAACAGACCCCTGAGATTTTAATGATTGCCCATGGCGTTATGAGTGAAAAAATGTCTAAGACATTAAAGACTAACGATCATGAATGGCGACGAGTTATGTCAATTAACTTGGATTCTGTTTTCACTCTGGTAAATGCCTTGATGCCTGCAATGGTTGATGCCAGAAAGGGCCGAGTAATTATCTACTCAGCATGTTTGGGGAGAATGTCTGGTCCTGGAACTGCAGGCGGCCTTGCTCCTTATCGAATTAGTAAAGCGGGCGTAAATGCATTTGTAAGAAATCTAGCCCATGAAACAGGTCTTGGTTCGCGTGGAATTTTAGTTGATGCGATTTGTCCCAACCATTCAGCAACTGACATGGGAGGCCCTGATGCACCCCGCACTGCCCAAGAGGGTGCTGCAACTGCAAACTGGCTAGCTCTTCGCGAGTTTAATCCAGGAGATACAACTGGCGTTCTATGGGAAGACAACGAAATAGTTCCTTGGTAATTCCTAATGGTTTATAAAGCAACTATCTGTCTTTAAACATCAGTTGGAATCGCACGTAATGTTGCAACCAATGTTGTCAGTGCAAGTAGGGCTAATCCTGCAGCTACAAACCACAACTGTGCCTGCAACATATATGTAACAACACCTAGCGCAATCAGATTTGCTAGTACTGAAGGCGATCTTCCAAAGTACTTTCCTTTGCGATAACCAATAGCTGAAATAGCTAATCCACCCGAACCAAGAAGTGCAAACAAGAGCACACCCAATAGAGGTAACACCTCAAAGGAATCGGCAAAAATTGTTAGCCCTACTAACCACAACGCTAAAGCAAAAATCACTCCAGCCTCAAGGAACAGTAGGGTTGCCACTAGTGCGCGCGCTTTTGCTGCTTTGACAGAATCTGAGTTCACGAAGGGGAGTTTAACTTAAGCAGCACTCTCATCACGTTGCTTAGAGATCAAAGTCAGTTCAATTAACTCACCTTGGTCATCTCGTGCAGCAATTTCTTTGAGTGATGGACGACCAGCTTTACGCTTTTTAGCAATGATGCGACCATCTTCAAATAGTTCACCACCCCAAACGCCAGCAGGTTCTTGGCGAGATAAAGCCCCTTCTAAACACTGTGCGCGTACGGGGCATCCCCCACATAGTGATTTAGCTTGGGCAACTTCCATCTCGTCTTCAGAAAAGTAGAGTTCTGGATCGCTACTGTGACATGGCAAGTTAAATGAAGAGCCATCGCTGTAGGTGCCTGTTACGGCGTCTAAGCCAATCTTTTCATCTGCCCAGCCTGGTACTAATAGTTCACTGAAGAGAACGCTCATGTTCTCACCTCTTTTTTCTGGGAAATCATCTCTCCCTGTTGGCCGATTGTTATCGGGTACTGCTTCCGGTCTTTCTCTTATGGGTTATTTGTCGTTACTCGTGTGAGTTTTGTTCTTTATAGAAAAAGAAAAAGGGCTCCGAATCCTTGTGGATTCGAGGCCCTTGGCTTCTAGTTCTATATCGAATTAATCGATGGAACCACCATTGGCCTCTTGTCCGGCATAAAACGCTGCATAAAACGCAGGCTTTGAAGTATGCCAAGAAGACTTTTTGGTTGTATGAGAAGGAGTGATCGCAGCAGAACGCTGTGCGTTTGCTGTTACGAATGATGCGTTAGACATATTCGTTGACCCCTTCTCTCATCTTAACTACCCGCCATGGATAGTGAAGTGACAATGGTAAAGCATGGGCGACCTTACTTGCAAGGTGATTAATTTGAGCCCACAGAGCCTAAAAAGCTAGCTGATCAGCCCTGCCTCAACTAAAAATCGTGAGGGTTTTCCGCGATAACTAAGGTGCAGATCTTTCTTGGCCCGTGTAATTCCGACATAGAACAAACGTCTTTCTTCATCAATTGAGGCTTGGTCATTTGTGGTGCTGTTATTTTCTAAAGGCAATATGCCCTCGCTAGCACCCATAAGAATTACACGCTCCCATTCCAGGCCTTTTGCCGCATGTAAAGTTGCAAGAGTTGTAACTGGCATTGTTGGCGGGTTATTTTGACTCACCAAATCTTCTACTTCACGCAAGTATGTGCGCAAATTCTTAGGTGAAAATGAACTGTCGCTATCTAACTCTCGAGCCAGGTGTAAAAGTGCGGCAATTCCATCAATAGATCCACCAGTTAAAAATGGTTGGGCAAGGGTGCGAAGTTCATCAAGCCACTGAACTCCTTGTGTTGGAATAACTGATGCATTTCGAACCACTCGAAGAAATTCACGCACTTCTTTACGATCAAAAAAGCGTTCAGTATTTCGAACTTGATTTGGTAAGTTTGCAGCGTTCATAGCTTTTTCTAAACCATTAAGTTGGTTATTCGTTCTGGCCAATACGGCAATTTCTTGGGGCGGAACACCATCTTTAATTAGTTCAGTAATCTCTCGAATGATGCCAGCAATCTCTGCTGACTCATCGCTGTAGGCAGTGATCGTTGGTTTTGATCCATGCTCATTTACCGCAACTAACTCGTTACCCATGGCACCTTTGCGCAAAATACTATTTGCAGTGAATATGATTTCAGGTGTGGATCGATAGCCAGTTGTTAAGCGGATAACTTCAGCATCTGGGAATCTGTTTGTGAAGGAATTAAGGAAAACCGGTGTTGCTCCAGCAAAAGAGTAAATTGTTTGTGCAGGATCACCAACTACACATAATTCCTGGCGGCTTCCAAGCCAAGCATTAAGTAAACGCTGTTGCAGCGGGGAAACATCTTGATATTCATCAACAGTAAAGAAGCGATATTGATCCTGAACTCGCTCCCGTACTTCACGTTCTTGCTCGATCATGGCAGTGGTTAGAAGCAAGACGTCTTCAAAATCAATTGCTCTTTCTTGATGTTTAACACTTTCATAGGCGGTGTACACCTTTGCTAACTGTTCTGGATTAATGCGCGGTTTAACTGTGCGCTTCACAGATTCTGTTAAATAGTCCGAAGGTGCAATTTGTGAAACTTTTGCCCATTCAATCTCAGTTGCAATATCGCGTAGTAGATCACGGGATGCTATTGAAAGTTCGCCTTGAAGTTGAGCCCGCTTGATTGCCTCAGTTAAAAAGCTTGATTTTGTAGTGATTAGATCAGGCGTGCGACCACCGAAAACCTGAGGCCAAAAAAACGTTAACTGCTTTAACGCTGAAGCGTGGATTGTGCGTGCTGCAACCGATGGAACACCTAAAGATCGCAACCGTGCGCGCATTTCTCCTGCAGCGCGAGCAGTAAATGTAAGTGCAAGAACTTTATGAGGATCCATCGTTCCTATTGCGGCGGCATATGCGATTCGGTGAGTAATGGCGCGTGTTTTTCCGGTACCTGCACCAGCAATTACACAGACGGGTCCGCGAGTTGCAAGTGCAACTGCGCGTTGCTCGTTATCTAGAGCGTCAAGAATTTCTTCTGCCCGAACGTTGCCTACGGTCTCCACGATTGCTCGCCTTGCAAGTCGTTTCGTGAATAACCATCAACTCGCGTGTACCAAGATTCAATCATTCTTCTTGCTACTGAAATTCCTGGTGGCAACAAAATTTCACCGGATGCAACAGTCTGTTTCATTTCATCCCGACTAAGCCAACGCACTGCAGTTATCTCTTGACCATCTGGGCGCGCATCTTGTGGACGCTCAGCAAATGCTTCGAATGCGATCATGATTGATGCTGGAAATGGCCACGGCTGAGAAGTAATGTACTTTACTTGCGATGGATAAACTCCCGCTTCTTCAAATACTTCTCTGGAAACGCACTCTTCGAACGACTCACCTGTTTCAACAAAACCTGCAAATGTTGAGAAGCGCTTCTCTGGCCAAATTGGTTGATGGCCTAACAAAATACGATCTTCTGCATCTCTAACAAGTACGATAACTGCTGGATCAGTTCGAGGGTGATGTTGTGTTGAATCCTCGACACATACACGAACACTTCCTCCAAGATCGCTCACCGTTTGTGCCCCGCATTTGGAGCAATGCGTATGGTTTTCATGCCAATTAGCTAATCCAACTGCATGCATTGCAAGAGTTAAATCCTCGGCATCCAAATTGCCACCAACTTCACGCAATGTTTTGAAACCTTGGTACTTGTCTTTTTCAAAATCTCCTGAACCATCATCAATCGGCTGATTTATCCAGGTTGTACGCCAAGCAAAATATGGCTGATCATCATCACGACTAGTACCTAGAAAAAAACGCTCGCCTTCAATAAAGATGCCTAAAAGTTCTGAGACTGCAGGTGCATCGATAAAAGTTAAGGCATCGTTAGTGGCGCTAAGTCGGGCATCTACTAGCTGAATAATCTGAGCCTTCTTCCAGAGTTGCTCCAATTTTGCGGCATCGGTACGTAAATCGCTGCCACGATCAATTGGTGAAAGATTGAGTTCACTCATAGGAGACAACGCTACTAGCCTTAGGCCGTGCTCGTAACCTCATGGAATCTGCTCCATGCAATGGCCATTCCCCCAACAAACGACATTTTGGGTGACCAGATAAAGCTTGGCCAGGGGATGCTAAAAATTAATGCGGATGTAATAGGCGTGCAAGAAGTAGATGAAAAACTAGAAAGATCAGGAAAAATCTCGCAGGTTCGATTACTTGCAGAATCTATGGGAGCGGCGGACTGGGCATTTGCTCCAAGTGTCATTGGAACACCAGGATTTAAATGGCGCGCAGTAAGTAACGGTGATTTGGCAATTGTAACTAACGATAATTCTCCCACAAACAATGGAGCAGAGTTAGTTGGTGGTTATGGAATTGGCATCGCATCCAAGATTGCCGTCAAGCATTGGGATCGAATTGATTTAGGACGCTCAGTAATTGGTATGCCATTGATCATCCCAACAGAGGGAAAAGATGGAAAACAAAAAGCAAAACCAATTTATGTTGCAGATGAACCTCGGGTAGCACTTGCTGCAACACTTGAAAATGGTTGGACTGTGATAAATACTCATTTATCTTTTGTTCCATTTGTAAATCTCTTTCAGCTGCGAAAGATAAAACAATGGGCCAAACAACTGGGCAAAGAATATGGAACTCAAGTTTTAATCATTGGAGACTTGAATCTTCCAAAGGGTATTCCAGCAATTGGCTCCAGCTGGAATTCACTGATCACTCAAAATACATACCCTTCATGGGGTGCAAAAATTCAGTTTGACTACATTTTGAGTAACACGTTAAAAGCCGGTCAGTATGAAGTGTTAGAAACTGTCACGACCGGGATCAGTGATCATCTACCGATTCGCGTCAAGATCTGAGAAGCCTAGGACTAAAATTTCTTTACTACTTGCTCTGAACTTTAATGTCAGAGATTAGCTGAACAAGATCTGCTTCATTCAATAAATCTACTGGCTGATCAGTTATGCCAGTTGGAACGTAGTGAAAAGCTGCACTGACCTTTGAAAGTTCACATCCAGACAGCTTTGCCCACGCCAATCGATACATTGCTAGTTGAACTCGCGCAGATTCTCCTAATTTCTTTGAACCAGTTTTCCAGTCCACAACTTGATAACCATCTCCGTCTGAATAAATCGCATCTATTCGCCCTCGAATTAAAACTCCAGCAATTGTTGTTTCAAATGGGACCTCAACACGGACAGGAGTTCGTGATGCAAAACTGCTCTTGAGCCATGATGCTTTTAGGTTTTCTAATGTTGAGTCATCTTCTAATGGATCTAAATAATCTAAATACTCATCACCAAACAAAGTTGCCGCATCAGAAAACTCTCGCTCCACCCATAGGTGAAAAGCGGTCCCTCTGCGAGAATACTGATCTTGGCCACGTGGCATGGGTCTGCGAATATTGAGTGCAAGTGCAACTGGGTCTTCATGGAGAGCAACCAAAGTCGATGTTGAAAGTCTGGTTGGAAGAGCAACCTCGATTACATCTTTTTTTTGCAGCTGTTGCTCTGTGATTAGTGATTTGGCATCTAAAATCCAGGAATTTACTTCTTTATTTTCACTTTCCGTTAATGGTTGCTCGGCCACTTGATTAAAGAGATCAACTGCGGTGTTAAATTGTGACCTCTTCTCTCCTAAGTAATCACGGGGCCATTGGGCGCTCTGAGGATTTTCAAGAGTTGGATTTTCGTCGCCTTCTTCAGGTGCAGGAACATCTGAAATCAATAAGCCGCCATTACTACTAGCTGATGCTGCAATTATGTTGAAAATATTGCTAGGTACGACAGATCGTGAACCATCACGCCACCATGACGCCGTGCACAAAAGATGAGTCCTTGCTCTTGTTATTGCAACGTATGCAAGACGCATCTCTTCACGCATTTTGATGTGATCTACACATTGGGTGCCAAATGCTTTGATTGCTTTTGCTGCTTCGCTGTTCTTCTCAATCCCATCAAATGAAAATGTAGGAAGCTCTAGCGCGTCACCCCTTAGAGGAAATGGAACATGTTTTTCATTTTTCAACCAATTATCTGGATCGCTTTTGTTCACTCCAGGAAAAGTGCCCTCTGATAATCCCGGAACAGCAACTACATCCCATTCGGCACCTTTAGCCATGTGAACTGTGAGAATCTGAATCACATCGGTTCGCACTTCGGGTGCTCCAGCTTTAAGACCTGCCTCTTCATCCGATGCAACATCTAACCAATCTAGAAAAGCCGAAATAGATCCTCCTGATCGCTGAAATTTCGCGGCTTCATCTAAGAATCGATCTAGGTGCCTGCGACCAGTTTGTGAACCCTCACGCAGGACAATTTCTGTTTCTAGCGTTAAATAGTTTTCAATCTCGGTTATCAAATCAGTGATCTGTCCACCTGAATAGGCACGTAATCGTCGAAAATCCTGTGCAAAAACAACTAAACGTTGATATCCAATGTCGCTAAAGGGAAAGTGTTTTGCCAGAGTTATCTCATCAAGTGCATCAATGATCGAGCCGCTGAATTGATCGTCAGCTTCTAACTGCTCTGGATTTCCTGCAGCAATCTTTTTTATGAAACTCTTTGAATCAGCGTGAACTGATTTTGCTCGTTCTCGGCTAAATGAACCTAAAGCAGCGATGTCGCGTGGACCTAAATTAATTCGTGGACCAGTTAAATGGCGCATTAAAGAGGAACCAGCATCTGGATCTGTAATTATCTTCATTAAAGTAACAACATCGGCGACCTCTGGTATTTGGATTAGTCCACCAATTCCAATTACTTCAACAGGTAATCCTTGTTGGCGCAGAGCGATTTCGATTGCAGGAATCTGACTACGCTTTCTAACAAGGACCGCGCATGACTTCAAAGCAGCTGGATCCCATAGATTTTTAAAATACTCTCCAATTGCTGCAGCTTCGCTTTCAATCGTTTCATACACTCCATAAGAGAGTTCGCCAGCACCGGCACCGTCCCGTGCTTGAAGTTCTACAACTTGTTGCCCACCGCTGCTCTTAATCAGCTGACCCACTGCATTTGCTGCTGTCAGAATTATTCTGTCATTTCGAAATGTTGTTGGAAGTGAAAAAGTATGCGTTCCGTTTTGATTATCTATCTTTGGAAAATACTTTCCAAAAGATGCCATTGTCCCTGCTGATGCTCCGCGCCAGGTGTAGATGGCTTGAGAAGGATCGCCCACTGCCATGACTGGATGTCCAGCACCATATAGTGAAGAAAGCATTCGAACTTGTGATTGTGATGTGTCTTGATATTCATCTAGTAATACAACTTTGTATTTGCCACGCTCTAAGGTTGCAACATCTGGAAAGTTTTCTGAAATGTCTGCTGCTAGTGACATTTGGTCATCAAAAGAGAGTTCTCCTGCATCCTTGCGCCTTTGTAAAAAGCTTTCCACCATTGGAAGAAGAGCATTTCGCTGCTGCATTGCACGAACTACTGCTCGAGTTTCTTCATTTGTACTGCCTGAGAACCTCTGCATCTGTTCTAACATTTCGTTATCAATTCTTTCAATGTCTGCTGGCTTTACTTGGTGTTCTAACATGAACTTTGAAAGACCTAATAAATCTTTAATAACTGTGCTTACTGCGCTCTGATTGCGATAAGAATCATCTGCCCAGTTGCGAACAACATCGGATGCTATTTGCCAGATTGCAGCCTCACCTAACGGCTCTGCATCAGCATCGATGCCATAGCGAATAGCATGTTCACTTAGAAGTTTGCCCGCATAAGAATGATAGGTAGTTACGTTCGTTCCAACAGATGAAATGTGTTTAAACTCTGGTAGCTGTGCAAGTTGTCGCAAGCGCTTACGTATTCGAACCGAAAGTTCACCTGCAGCCTTGCGCGTGAATGTAAGTCCCAAAATTTGATCTGGTGTCGCTAAATCATTTGCCACTAGATATAAAACTCGATTGCTCATGGTCTCGGTTTTTCCAGAGCCAGCACCTGCAACAACCACTACTGGTTCTAGACCACTTTCAATAATCTCTGCCTGGTGGCTTGTAATTGGTTTGATTTGTGAACCAAATTTAGGGTGAGCCTGTAATTTGGCAATAATTTCTTGCGGCGAGAACTTCACTTTGTCATTACTCATTTCTCATTCACCGCCCGTCCATCACTTTGAACTGGGCAGGATTTTCTAACAGAGCAACCCTTACAGCGTTTATTAACAGTGGCGAAGAAGGTTGCAGCGGCCATACCTTCGCCAATACTTTCAATCTTCTCTTTTATTTCTTCTATATTGATAGATCGCTGTTCACGAATAGCAGCTCCTGCGCTATCGGTGCCTAAGTAGACAAGTTCTGCTCCTGCACTAGTCACTCCATCGCTAAATCCACCCTCTGCAATCCCTAACTGATAGCTAGCTAATTGAAGGTTCTTCTTGGCCTCTTCCTTTGTAATGGCTGTGTTGCCGGTTTTAAAGTCAATTATGAAAAGTGAACCATCTGCTTCAACTTCAAGTCGATCGACTGTTCCAATGATTCGAGCACGACCTAGTTTTATATCAAACCGAATTTCTGCGCCTTTAACTTCTCGCGGTGTTTGTTTGTGGTACTCGACGAATTTTTCTAGCATTGTTACTGCGGTTTCTAAGTTTGAAGCACTTACCCAACCACTATTGGGATCAATTAATTTCCATGAACTTTCTAAACTAGCAATTAACTCACTCTTTGATGTCCCTGGTTGCTCCACCATCTTTGCTGCAAAAGCGTGAATGGCAGAACCCAGTATCTGCGCAGAGCTGTCTCCATCTGTTCCGCCGTTGTTTTGTAAAAACCACTTAACGCCACATTCAATAAATGATTCTGCTCCGCTTGGAGAGACAATAACTTCCTTATCGCTATCAATCACAGGCAGATCGCTACTTAATGCAACAGCGCCAATCCAACTATCAGGATGTGCTAAAACAATTCCGTTATTACTCATTGACTTAAGGAGTTGCGCAGCAGTTTGTGCATTCTCACCATGTAACTGTGCGCGCAGTTCTGCCACCAATGCTGGAACTGTTATAGGGCGAGGTACCTCTGTAACAACTCTAGACTCTTCTTCATCTTCGTGAAGCATTACTTCGATTGCTTCAAAAAACTGTGAAGGTTCTTCATCTTCTCGCTGGACTGCAGTTATCAAAAGTGTTTGTGTTGCACGTGTTAGCCCAACATGAAATAAACGTTGCTCATCTTGCATAAGGCCATTGGCTGCAATTACATCTAATTGATCGCGTGGAATATCTGGATTGCGATCTCGTTCTACTAAGCGTTCTGCGCCCAATAATGTAGATCGTTGCTTAAGGTTTGGCCAGGTACCTTCTTGTAAACCTGCAATTGCAACTAAATCCCACTGACGTCCTTTTGCACTGTGAACTGTCAGAATTTCAACAAAATCAGGTCGAACACCCTTTGCCGTAATTACATCCCCTGCAATATCTTCAGTAGAGATTTCATTTATAAATGCAGCAGGTCCTGATAATGGAAAACGCTCTGAAAAACGTGCAGCGCTATCAAATAACTGCATTACGGCATCTAAATCTCGATCAGCAGCAGCTGCGCGTAATCCAAAGCGCAGAGATTGGTTTTGCCATGCGCTAGATAATTTCTGGCCATCACTAGTAACTGCGTTGTCCCAGATAGCCCACAAAAGTTCATCGGCCGTTGCTTTTTTATTTCGTGCTACCGCCCGGGCGCTTTTCAATAGTTTATGGACCCGCAGCACACTTTCGGCGCCTTCGATGTTTAAATCTCCGTCATCGATGGCATCAATTAGTAACTGCGCGCCCGATCTTTCATCACCTTCTGGGCGCGCGGTGATTAGTGCTCTGCGAATTCTCCGTAGTGATATCGAATCGGCTCCGCCAAACTCACTGAGCAATAATCGCTCTGCGGTATCTAGATTGAGAGGTTGTGAATTGATTGCTACTCGAGCTAAAAGTAAATATGGAGAGATCGCAGGATTTCCAGCTAACGCTTGTAACTCTGATGCAACTGGAATTCCTACTTGTGAAAAGGCTCTTCGAAGCGCCGACGCTGTTACTCCTGGAGTACGAAGAATCACGGCCATTTTGCTGTATTCGATACCGCCGCGAAGATGGGCACTACGAAATTGATGGGCAATAAATGCCGCCTCTTCTGCCCCCGATCTAAAGCGATGAACACCGACGTGGCCAAGATCTTTATTAACGCACGTTCTTTTGCGTGTCAGAGAGGAGCCGCGAAAACTTTGTACATAACTACTGCCAACTTCACATACTGCCTGGGAGTTTCGATACACATTGCTCAGAACAAACTCCTGTGAGCGATAAGGATCCATCGCGCGCGCTAATCCATCTGGATCTGCACCGCGAAATCTACCCACGCTGCTATCTGCATCTGCGCAGATAACTAGGTCTTGACCTGCAAGTAAAGATAAAAGTTCGCGTTGTGCTGGATCTGTTTCTTGAAACTCATCAACCATTATTGTTGTAAATCTTGTGCGAAGTTGGTCTAGCAATTCTGGGTTATTGCGCAGATGCAGTGAGGCTCGAGAGATGATCTCGGATGGATCAATTCTTAGTTTTGCATCTAGAGCAGAGATCTCGCGCATGACCATCGAATTGACGTATCGCTTCCAAAAAGCGGCTGCGGCAGACCAATACTTTTCACCCTCACTTTGCCCGAGTTTGGCTAATTGATCCGGACCTATTCCACGCTCTGATGCTCGCAAAATTAAATCGCGAAGCTCTCGAGCAAAACCATGTGTTGTGAGCGCTAAGTGAAGATCTTGTGGCCATTCTTTATAGCCATCGTCAATGTCGCCCTGAAGTAGTTCTCGGATATAGCTTTCTTGTTCTGGGCCACTGAGCAAAATCGGATCGGGATCACCTTTTGCTTTCATCTTTAAAATTGAAAAGGCAAGTGAATGAAACGTGCGAGCCAATGGTTCAAACATTGTTTTCGTTGTGCGCAATGCAATTGCATCACGAAGTTGTGAAGCTGACTCACGACCAAATGTGATGAGTAAAATTGAATCAGGATTTTGTCCTGCATTAATCCGTGAAAGTGCAGCTTCAATTAGCACCGTTGTTTTGCCTGTGCCAGGACCACCTTGAACAACAACTGGCCCACCACGGTATGCAACTATTGCAGCCTGCTGGCTATCGAGTGCAACCGGAGCAGCCTGAAGTACTTGTCGTACTAGGGTAAACGGCGCTTTACTCACAGTCGTAATTCAACCGTAATGGACTGACGAATCAGGGATATCACGGCCAGATTTAAATGCTGTTACTGCAGTTTTTGCAAGCAGGTCCGGCATATAAATCAAAGATTAGTTGGCGTTGAGGTTAGCCTTCTTTTGACGTGAGGTTGCGCGAGCTCGCTCATCTCCGTTAAGGGTTACCTTGCGGATACGAACAACGGCAGGTGTTACCTCCACGCATTCATCTTCGCGGCAAAACTCCAACGCACCTTCCATGTTTAATTTCTTTGGTGGAATTAAACGCTCTGATTCATCTGTTCCTGAAGCACGCATGTTTGTCAGTTTCTTTTCGCGTACGCAGTTAACATCCATATCATCACTACGTGAGTTCTCACCAATAACCATTCCTTCATACACTTCATCACCAGGTTCAACGAAAATAGTTCCGCGATCCTGAGTTCCATAGAGTGCATAGGAAGTAACTGTTCCCATTCGATCTGAAACAAGTGACCCTGTTCCGCGGGTACGGATATCTCCATACCAAGGTTCGTATCCATCAAATACATGGTGTAGCAAACCAGTTCCGCGAGTTTCAGTTAAAAACTCTGTACGGAAACCAATCAGACCACGTGATGGAACTTTGTAATCAAGTCGAATCCAACCGGTTCCATGATTAACCATTTGCTCCATGCGACCCTTACGCAAGGCCATCAATTGAGTAAGCACACCAAGATATTCCTCTGGTGCATCAATAGTTAAACGCTCCATTGGCTCAGAAAGTTTTCCATCAATTGTCTTAGTAACAACCTGTGGCTTTCCAACTGTAAGTTCAAATCCCTCACGCTTCATAATTTCAACAAGAACTGCGAGCTGAAGCTCGCCTCGGCCTTGAACTTCCCACGTATCAGGTCGCTCAGTATTTAAGACACGAAGTGAAACGTTACCTACTAACTCCGCATCCAAACGTCCCTTTACTTGGCGCGCTGTTAGAAGTTTTCCACTCTTGCCTGCAAGTGGAGACGTGTTAATACCAATAGTCATAGAAATCGATGGCTCATCCACAATGATTGGTGGCAATGCATGTGGGTTTTCTATGTCTGCAAGAGTTTCACCCAATGTAATGGTCTCTATTCCTGCAACAGCAATAATGTCGCCAGGGTGTGCCTCTAATGCAGGTACACGCTCTAATGCTTCAGTAATTAATAGCTCTGAAACTTTAACTCGTTCTACTGTTCCATCAGTTTTCATCCAGGCAACTTGTTGGCCTTTTTTGATTACACCTTCGCGCACACGACATAGTGCAAGACGACCCAAGAATGCAGAAGAGTCAAGGTTTGTAACGTGTGCTTGCAACGGTGCACCTTCGTGATATTCAGGTGCAGGAATTGCAGAGAAGATCGTGTCAAAGAGAACATCTAAGTTTTCTTCAGCTGGCATTCCACCATCTGCGGGGCGAGTTAATGATGCACGACCTGCTTTTGCAGATGCATAAACAACTGGAAACTCAATCTGATCTTCAGTTGCATCTAGATCTAAGAATAGTTCATAGGCCTCATCGACAACTTCTGCAATACGTGAATCTGGGCGGTCTACCTTGTTAATAAGCAGGATAACTGGCAAGTTCTTTTCTAATGCTTTACGCAAAACGAAACGGGTTTGTGGCAATGGACCCTCTGATGCATCGACTAACAAGATAACGCCGTCAACCATTTCAAGACCGCGTTCAACTTCGCCGCCAAAATCAGCGTGACCTGGAGTATCGATAATATTTACAATTGTGTCACCGCGCTTTACAGCAGTGTTCTTTGCAAGAATCGTAATTCCCTTTTCGCGTTCTAGATCCATTGAATCCATCATGCGATCTTGACCTTCACCTTGAACTTTGTGTGCAGCAAAAGCACCTGATTGCCACAACATCGCATCAACTAATGTTGTTTTGCCGTGGTCAACGTGAGCAATGATGGCAACGTTACGAAGGTTCTCGCGCTTTTTTACTGGCAAACCATCTAGGTGTGGCTGGCGCTTACTTGCAAAGGGTTTATTAGACATTGAATCGAAACTCCACTACATCTCCATCGGCCATTACATATTCCTTGCCTTCCATGCGGAC
>WLEB01000009.1 GCA_009704505.1 Actinomycetota bacterium
AAATACGACGATTAACACTTTCAAACGTTCCTGATTTACACTTAGTTCACCGCCGCTTCGATACCTCAATTTTTGGGGGATTGTGGCGACGGCGCAGAAAATTGACAACTACATAGAGAATTTAATTTAGCTTTCCATATTCACTCTTGGGGGTGAACGGTCTCGACTTTGGATGTTGAGACAGGGGAAGCGGGCCGAGGAAGCCGGAATGATCTCGTAAACCAATAATCCGTGCAAAAATAACTGCTGACAACAATCAGCAAGCTTTCGAACTCGCTGCATAAGCATTTCGAAGCCGTTAGCCCAGGTGCCGCTCTCGACCTGGAACCTAGCGTCGCTAGAGGGCTTTTCAATTCGTTGGTGTTGCAAACAACGATAGAGAACAGTTTTGCAACTGAGTTCGTCGAAGAGTCGTGTGGAGAAACTTCGGGACTGAGAAAGCGTTAATCACACTACGCCCGTAGAAGCCCTGTTTTTGCACCGAAGGACCCGGGTTCGATTCCCGGCACCTCCACTTCTAGAACGCATCTTAATTATCTTTTCGTAATTTCCTTAGTAAAGATCCTACGATAAATGTTTGCGGGAAAAACTCACGCCGTAATGCAATATATGAAGTAACAATGGCAAATAATCCTGTCGCACGTGGAATTAGCGGAAGTCCACTGATGGTCAAAAACTGAAACCCTGTAGTTAAAGCAAGAATTACAAGAATCACTAAAGTTAACTTGCGAAGAAGATTTATAAACTTGAAACCACCGCCACCTTTTGACTCTAATCTCTGAGTCAGTTTTTTGGCTGAAAGCAAGATTGCAAGAGGCCCAGCAAAAAACGCGATAGAAAAAAGAATAAGAACGACAATTGCTAAAGATTCCACTTTTGCCCCATCTCTTGACTCTTAAGTCAAGCAAAGAAAGAGATGACTTGTCTAGTGGCAGATAATTAAAGATTGAGGTTATTTAACTCTAATTAACACTTATGTAATGCGGATTAACCCTCTTGCAATTCGGTTGGCGCACCATGAACATCGAGAACATTTCCGCCTAGTTTTGAACCTTCACCACTTCGATTAAGAGCAGCTTTTGGCTTTGCATCTTCCTTATAAATTGCTGGAATAGAGCCGAGTAATCCCTTTTGGAAATCTTCAAATGCCTGAAGAACCTCTTTTTTGGTATTCATTACAAAGGGTCCCATCCATGCAACAGGTTCTTTAATTGGTGCCCCACCAAGAATAAACAGTTCAAGTTCAGGAGAGCGCACTTCCTGTTGATTTGCTGCACGAACAACAATCGAGTCTCCATCGCCGAATACAGCAAGCTGGCCGGCTTGAACAGGGCGCATTTCATCTCCAACAAAGCCAAATCCTGACATTGTGTAAACAAGTGCGTTGTAATCTTTTCGCCAAGGCAAACGAAGTTCTGCACCAGGTGCAATGCTCGCGTGCAATAAAGTAATCGGGGTTTGTGTAGACCCAGGTCCAAAGTGTCCGGCAACTTCTCCAGCAATTACGCGTAAAAGTGATCCACCATCAGGTGAAGTTAGAAGTGCAACATCTTTGGCGCGAACATCTTGATATGCAGGCGGAGACCACTTTTTGGCAGCTGGAAGATTTACCCATAATTGAAATCCGTGAAATAGACCACCTGACATCACCAAATGTTCTGGGGGAGTCTCGATGTGCAAAATTCCTGCACCTGCGGTCATCCATTGTGTATCACCATCTGAAATTGTTCCACCACCACCATTGTTATCTTGGTGGTCAAAGATTCCATCAATAATGTATGTGACTGTTTCAAACCCTCGGTGTGGGTGCCACGGAGTTCCCTTTGGTTCACCAGGTGCGTATTCAACTTCACCCATTTCATCTAGGTGAATAAATGGATCAAGATCTGCTAAATCAATACCTGCAAATGCACGACGAACAGGAAAGCCTTCACCTTCAAAACCTTGAGGAGCTGTTGTAATACTTCTAACTGCTCGCGCTTTTGCACTAGGTAGTTCTTGAACTCTAGGCAAAATGGTTATGTCACTTACGGAAACTGCTGGCACTTTTGGCTCCTTTGTTTACTCGCCAACTTTAATTGAAAGTTCAACTACATGCAACTTTTAATCCACCATACTGATTTCGCCCGTTTTAGAGAGCCTTTAAGGCTGAAACGACTTTAGTTAGTGAGCTCTTGGCATCACCAAACAGGAGCATAGTTTTTGGATCATAGAGCAGTTCATTTTCAATACCTGCAAAACCTGGGCGCATAGAACGCTTAAGGAAAATAATATTTGCCGCATTACTCACTTCAAGAATTGGCATTCCGTAGATTGGGCAACCTGGCGTAGTTTTTGCAGCTGGATTAACAACGTCATTTGCACCAATAACAATTGCAACATCAGTTTGACCAAATGTGGGATTAACTTCATCCATTTCAACTAATTGGTCGTACGGAACATTTGCTTCGGCAAGTAGAACGTTCATGTGTCCTGGCATGCGTCCAGCCACAGGGTGAATTCCGTATGCGACATCGATACCTCTTGAGATCATGAGATCTGCCAACTCACGGACGGTGTGTTGTGCCTGGGCAACTGCTAGACCAAATCCAGGAACGATTACAACTCGACGTGCATAGTTAAGCAAAATTGCTACATCATCTGAAGAACCAGAACGCACAGGGCGATCTTCGGCTACTCCAGAAGAATCTTGTTGCTTTGCTGTAAAGGCACCAAACAAAGTTCCAAACAAAGATCGACCCATTGCATCGGCCATTAATCGAGTCAGAATTGTTCCGGATGCACCTACTAAAGTTCCAGCAATAATCAAAAGTACTGAATCAAGAACGTAACCACTTGCAGCAACTGTCAATCCAGTAAATGCATTAAGTAGTGAGATAACGATTGGCACATCTGCGCCACCAACAGGTAATACAAACAAAATACCGAAAAGTAATGAAAGGGCGGCAAGGATAAGTAATGGAGTAGTACCAAGAGCCGAAACAACCCAGCCACCTACACCGATAACAGCTATGAGCGTTGCTGCAATGACAAAGCGTCCAGCTGGAAAAATGACTGGGCGCGTTGTCATTAATTCTTGAAGCTTCATGAAGGTAATGATTGATCCACTGAAGGATACGCATCCAACTATTACTGTAAAGACAGTAAATACAACCTGAGCAGTTGTGGCCTCTAAACCTAAATTCAGGTATTCAACGATCGCAACTAATGCCGCTGCCCCACCTCCGACTCCGTTAAAGAGAGCTACTAACTGTGGCATCTGCGTCATCTGAACTCTGCGCGCGGCAGGTACTCCAATGATTAAGCCAACTGCAATTGCCCCAAGAATCCATCCAAGATTATTAAGTGGCAATGATGACTCTGCTTTGCCGGACACACTTGGGCTTGCATAGAAAAAGACCACTAGTGTTGCCAAACCCGCACCAAAGGCACCAATTAAATTTCCCTTTCGGGCAGTCTTTGGGTGTGAAAGTCCTTTGAGCGCCAGAATAAATGCAATACCTGCGGCTAAACCAATTAAGTCATAAAGGGTGCGGCTCATTTTTTCTGCCCCTTAAACATTTCAAGCATTCGGTCAGTAACAACAAACCCACCGACCATATTTATTGTGGCTAATACAATTGCTGCAAGAGAGAGCCCTAACTCCAAATTGGTTTCACTGTGATCAGCCACGATGATTGCACCAACCAAAATGACTCCATGGATTGCATTTGCACCTGACATCAATGGCGTGTGTAAAGTCGATGAAACTTTAGAGACGACTTCAAATCCTACGAATACAGACAAAACAAAGATCGAAAGAATTGCCATGGCATCCATTACTGTGCTCCTCTTCGTGTGCCAGCGTGTGTTACTACAGAGCCATTGATGATTTCATCATCAAAATCAAGATTAAATGAGGCCTTAACACCATCTTTTTCTGCAACAGTAAAGAGCGTCAGTAGATTGACAACATTTCGTGAGTATAAAAACGATGCATGGAATGGAAGTTGGCTTGGAACATCTTTTCCACCCCAAATGCGCACACCACCAGATGTTTCGATGATTTCTCCAGGTTTTGAGCCTTCAACATTTCCACCAGTCTCAGCAGCTAAGTCCACGATTATTGTGCCTGGTGCCATTGAATCGACCATGGCTTTAGTCATTAATCGAGGTGCTTGTCTTCCAGGAACAGCAGCAGTTGTAATAACTATGTGTGACTTAGCAATAAAAGGAGTCAATAGTTCACGTTGTTTTGCTGCTCTATCTTCACTCATCTCGCGTGCGTATCCACCGGCACCTTCGATCGCTTCGAGTTCAAGTTCAATAAATGTTGCTCCCATAGAACGAACTTCATCTGCAGATGCTGGTCGAACATCGTAGGCAGAAACTACAGAGCCCAATCGACGGGAAGTTGCAATTGCTTGCAACCCAGCCACACCTGCTCCAAGAACTAATACTTGTGCTGGAGTTACTGTTCCTGCAGCAGTCATGAGCATTGGTGCAAAGCGAGGTGAAAGTTCTGCGCCAACAATCGCTGCTCGATAACCGGCGCACAGAGCTTGAGATGTTAGAGCATCCATCGATTGTGCACGCGAAATTCGAGGAACTAAT
Source organism: Actinomycetota bacterium (assembly GCA_009704505.1). GTDB lineage: Bacteria > Actinomycetota > Actinomycetes > Nanopelagicales > Nanopelagicaceae > Planktophila. The sequence continues at coordinate 4,594 of WLEB01000009.1, forward strand.
TCGAGTGAAAATGCGGTTACTCCGCCCTTAGTGGCAGCATCAATGGAATCGATAGAAGTAACTGGTGAGAGAAAAGATATTGTTATGGCACCTTTTTTTAACTTAGAAATTTGATCTGGAGTAAGTGGTTGAACTGATAAGACCACATCTGCATCTGATAAAACATCAGACTGCTTAACTGTTGCACCTTGTTCAGTAAATTGAAGATCACTTGCTTGAGAGTGGATACCAGCCCCAGATTCGATGACAACTTCAAGACCTAAACGAGTCAATTTGTTGATTACATCTGGGACAAGCGCAACGCGCTTTTCTCCTTGTTTAATCTCTTTTGGGACGGCTATGCGCATATGCCAAATGTTAGCGTGTTGAGCCCTCTAAGTCTCCACGAACAAGATGGTACAAAATGGCTTGAATTGTGGTGCGTCTATGAAAAGCCTCACGCCAGACAACTGATCGAGGCCCATCGATAACAGAGGCAGATACTTCTTCGCCGCGATGTGCTGGTAGGCAATGCATAAATATTGAGTCTTTAGCTGTCAATTTCATCAACTGTTCGTTAACAGAAAATGGAGATAGGGATCTTGTTTTCTCTGTGCGATCAGATTCTGAATCACCCATAGACATCCATACATCTGTGTAGAGAACAGAAGCATCACGCGCAGCAGCTTCAGGATCATTGGAAAGTTCAACTCTTCCACCATTTTGTGATGCAATATTTTTTGCAACTTCAACAACAATTGGATCTGGAGCCCATTTACCACCAGGTGTTGCAGCAACAACATGTGCTCCCATTATTGCTCCCATAATTAACCAAGCGTGGGACATATTGTTTCCATCACCAAGGTAAACAAATTTACGCCCAGTTATATCTTTTCCAAAGTTTTCACGGATAGTCAACCAATCGGCTAATAACTGAGTTGGATGATCAACATCGGTAAGTGCGTTAATAACTGGGATTGAAGAGTTGGCACCGAGTTCATCAACATCTGATTGCGCAAAAGTTCTTACAATTAATGCACTGGCATAACCACTAATTATTTTGGCGGTGTCAGAGATTGTTTCTCCGCGGCCTAATTGAAGATCTTCGCCTCTAATAAAAATTGGTGTTCCACCTAGATGTACAACTGCGGTCTCAGATGCAAGGCGAGTTCGTGTTGAAGGCTTTGTCATGTAGATAGCGACAGTTTTATTTGCCAATGCAGTGTTTGATCGCAGTGGTTTCTCAGCAAATTCAGCGGCAGTCGACAACAATAATTCAACATCAGCCCGCGATAAGTGCTCAGTGCGCAACAAGTCCTTCATTGGTGAATTCTACCCGTAGTTTTGACCCCTCGAAGGTATCCTTATCAGCCTCATGGGAATCTTTAAAAAAATAGGAATAGAGGCAGATACTGATCTTCTGACTCGCCCATCTGTGGATTTGGAAGAAGATGATGGCGGGCATGATCGTTATTCGCATTATGTGAAAAAAGAGAAGATTGTTGAATCAGCTGTTACTGGAAAGGCCGTAAGAGCCCTTTGTGGAAAGAAATGGATTCCAAGTAGAGATCCAGAGAAATATCCTATTTGTCCGACCTGCAAGGAGATTTTTGCAGGCTTGAAACCAACACCTAAAGAAAAATGAGCAAGACAACCAAGATTAGTAAGAAGTACAAGGCAAGAAAAACAACATCGTTTTTGGTAATTGCTATTACTTTGTTCGGATTACTTGTTCCAAGTTCAATTCAAACTGCAACTGCAAATAACAAAGAGCCCCGTAAAATAGTTACTGGTTGGATTCCATACTATTCAATTGATCGAGTCTTGCCGCGTGTGCGAAAACTTACGCCATCAATTCCAACTGGAGTAAATCAGCCGGCATTATGCGATTCATCGCAGTACGGCCCAGCAGAAAATGCAGCTATTGAGAATTCATATCTTTTTAGGAATAAAGACTTAATGAAGGAAGTTCTTCCTTTTTGGTTCTCCCTAAAAAGTCCTACCCTTATTAGAAATGATTACGCCACCGGGAATCCATCGTGGCCAATGGCCGATACGGTCTGTCTAATGCGACGAGCCGGTATGCAGATAATTCCAACAATGACTGATGGGACAGCCAAATTAGTTTTGGCGGGCTATTTGGCCAATCCAACTACCCGGACAACTATTGTAAATTCGATTGTAAATCTTGTAAATGTAAATGGATTTGATGGAATTGATTTAGATTATGAAGGTTTTGCATTTGTGGATGGAAACACAACATGGACTCGAACTGCCCCTCTTTGGGTTGCATTCATTAAAGAATTGAGTGTTGCGATGCGTGCAAATAAGAAGATACTTTCAGTAACAACGCCTTATCTTTATGATCCAAGCGAAAGGCAAAAAGGCTACTTTGTTTACGCTTGGGCAGATATTGCGAGCAGTATTGATCGATTACGAATAATGACGTACGACTTCAATGTTGCAAAGCCAGGTCCGAATGCACCGATTAGTTGGGTAGATAAAACTATTCGATATGCAATTAGCATCATGCCTGCATCAAAAGTTTATGTCGGTTTACCAGGTTATGGTCGAGACTGGATTACGGCAGTTCAAGGAAAATGTCCTGTATCGGCGCCACCAGGACTAAAGGCAGGTGCTAAGGCTGCAACGTTCTTAATGGTTAATGCAGAAAGAAAAGCTGTAATTGATAACGCTATTCCCGTATTCGATGCCTCTGTAAGTGAGGCAACTTACTCTTACACACAAACCTACAATGGTTTAACTGCAGATGGCGCATCAACGTCCTGCTCAGTTAACCGCACTGTTTGGTATCAAAACTCTCGAAGTTACGCCGAAAGAATGGCATTAGTTTCAAAGTACAGACTTGGCGGAGCCGCACTCTGGACACTTGGTATGGAAGATCAAATGGCAACGACAGAGATGAGAAATGCTGCATTAGCTATGGCACCAGATGTTGTAGTTTCAACGATGAATTTATCTGGTCTCAATCAAGGCTCAGTGTTCTATGCTGATCAATTCAACGTAAATGGATTGTTTACACTTAAAGATAAATCTCCTATCGCAGGTTTGCCTGTTTCAGTGGAGATTAATCGTGGTGGAACTTGGACGAAGGTTGCAGAGCTCTTAACCGATGCAACTGGTGCAATTACAGTTCCTTTGGTTCTGGCAAATTCTGCTGGAATTCGATTAACTTCTCTTGGAACATGGGAGCGAACTGAATCAATTACTCCCGAGCAGTTAGTAGCTGTAAAGAGCAAGATTCTGATCGATCGACCTAACTCGGCATCAAGGTCTTCAACCTTTACTGTAAAGGCACAACTTCTCCCACAAGTTGCTGGAAAATCTGCGGTACTGCAAAAGTTTGTGAATGGAAAGTGGCAGAACGTCGGAACACCATTAACTTCAGATGCAAGCGGAGTTTTCTCCTTCAATTCAGTTGAAAACAGTCGAGGAATCCTGACTTTGCGCGTACAAGTTGGGACCGATATCACTTCAGAAACCTTTGCGATTATAATTCGATAATCATGGTTAAGGTTAATGAAAAGATTGAAGAAGAACTTCAAGCAATTTTTAGCGGAGAGGTTCCCTGGATTACTATTGTTTGGGATGATCCAGTTAACTTAATGACCTATGTAACATATGTGCTAATGGAACTCTTTGGTTTTAGCAAGGATAAAGCAACTGAAATAATGATGAAGATTCATACCGAAGGTAAAGCTGTTGTTTCATCCGGTAGTCGTGAAGAAATGGAACGCGATGTTGCTCGAGTTCATGAATTCGGTTTGTGGGCAACTCTTCAACGTGGGGATCAACAATAATGTCTGATCTCCAAAAGGGTTTCTATCCCCATGGAGATGATGCTTATGTAGCCAATTTTTCTGAATCTGAGCGTGAAGTTTTAACTAATCTTACTGAGCAGATCATTGAATTACTGGCAGAGCGTATCGATCACCACAGTGACGATCCTTTGGCTGCAATGGTGGGTATTACTTCGCATGACACACCTCCAGAAGATGAAGTTTTGTTACGACTTTTACCAAATGCATATGCAGATCAGGTTGATGCTTCAGAGTTTCGAAGATACACAGAATCAACTTTGAGACAAAAGAAACAAGGACACGCAATGGCTATGAGAACTAGCCTTAAAACAGCAATAGATGGCGTTGTCGAAATAGATCGCAATGGGGCAAATGATTGGCTTGGCGCAATTAATGATGTTCGATTGGCATTAGGTGTGCGACTAAATGTTGAAGAAAATTCACCAGAAGAATTGCAGTTACTGAAGCCCGATGATCCTATGCATGGTGTGTACGCGGTCTATAGCTGGCTTGGTTGGCTTCAGGAAAGTTTGCTTGAAGCAGTTATGAATGGACGCCAATAGTTATTGAGTTCGAGGTAGGCTAAGCCTGTGAGTGATGCTGCTATTGGAATTTTTGATTCAGGTGTAGGTGGACTCACAGTTGCGCGTGCAATATTGGATCAATTGCCAAACGAATCCACTCTATATATTGGCGATACTGCTCGAGGGCCTTATGGACCACGACCACTTTCTGAGGTTCGTGAGTTTGCACTTGAGACGATGGATTTTCTGGTCGAGCAAGGTGTCAAGGCAATTGTTATTGCATGTAACACAGCGTCGGCCGCCATGTTGCGAGATGCGCGTGAACGTTATTCAATTCCGGTTATAGAAGTGATTCAACCTGCAGTTCGAAGAGCTGTTGCTGCTACTCGTTCTGGACGAATCGGAGTCATTGGAACACGAGCAACGATCGACTCAAAAGCCTATTTAGATGCATTTGCTGCTGCACCTTCGTTGTACATAACTTCTGCGGCTTGCCCACTATTTGTAGAGTTTGTAGAGCGCGGAGAAACATCAGGTGAAGCAATTACTAAAGTCGCACAAGAATATTTAAAGCCAATTATGAATTCTGATGTGGATACATTGGTTTTAGGCTGCACCCACTATCCATTGTTAACTGGAGTGATTTCATATGTCATGGGTGAGAGCGTTACATTGGTTTCGAGTGCAGAAGAAACAGCAAAAGACCTGTATCGCACATTAGTAGAAAATAATTCATTAAGGCCACAATCTTCTTCGGCCCCTACACATAGATTCTTAGCAACCGGTGATGCGAAGGCATTTGAAACCTTAGCGCGGCGTTTTCTAGGTCCTGAAGTTACGCAAGTCGAACACCAATCTCTGTAATTAACGCACAAACTAGAAGGAGCCTTTGATGTCACGCAATGATGGTCGCGCAGTAAATGACCTAAGAGAAATTAAATTCACCCGTGGTTGGTTAGATCATGCTGAAGGTTCCGTATTAGTTGAATTTGGAAAAACTCGAGTCCTGTGTGTTGCATCTTTTTCTCCAGGAGTTCCACGTTGGCTCAAAGATAGTGGCAACGGTTGGGTGACTTCTGAATACTCGATGTTACCTCGAGCAACACACACACGTTCAGATCGTGAAAGTGTAAAAGGAAAACTTGGTGGTCGCACACAAGAAATCTCTCGTTTAGTTGGTCGATCACTTCGGGCAGTAGTGAACATGAAAGAGCTTGGAGAAAATACAATTGTCATCGATTGTGATGTTTTACAAGCCGATGGTGGAACTCGTACTGCTGCGATTACAGGTGCCTATGTTGCACTTGAAGATGCAATAACTTGGGCAAAGTCACAAGGCCATATCAAAGAAAACGCAAAGCCACTTAACGACACAGTTGCTGCAGTTAGTGTTGGAATTATTGACGGAAAACCTATGTTAGATCTTTGCTACGAAGAGGATGTTCGCGCGGGAACAGATATGAACGTCGTTGTCGCAGGTGATGGACGATTTATCGAAGTGCAGGGCACTGCAGAAGGTGAACCTTTCGATCGAGAACTTCTTAATCAGTTGCTGGATTTGGCCGTTGGAGGCTGTAAAACTCTAACAACAATGCAGAAAGCCGCACTTAAGATTTAATGCCCGTGAAACTTGTTTTAGCCACTCGCAATTCAGGAAAAGTTATTGAGTTTCGACGAATACTTGAAGAGTTAGCACCTGGTGCAGTCGAACTCATTAGTATCGATCAATTTCCTGATCTGATTGAAGTAGAAGAAACAGGCGCAACTTTTGAAGAGAATTCACTATTGAAAGCGCGATACACAAGTCAGGCAACTGGATTAGCTGCAATTGCAGATGATTCAGGGCTTTGTGTCGATGCACTTGATGGAGGACCTGGAATTCTTTCAGCAAGATGGGCAGGTAAGCATGGGGATGATCAAGCAAATCTGCAGAAAGTTCTTGATCAGTTAAAGGGTGTCCCTGATGAAAAAAGAGGAGCGCATTTTTTGTGTGTTACTTCTTTGGTCTTACCCGATGGCCGAGAGCGTGTGGCAGAAGGCAGGTTTGAAGGTTCAATTCTGCGTGCAGCTGTCGGAACAAATGGGTTTGGCTATGACCCTATTTTTCAACCAGAAGGAATGGCCATATCAAGTGCACAAATGAGCCCAGAAGATAAGGATTTAGTCAGCCATCGCGGGAAATCACTCCGTTCAATAGCACCTCAAGTGATTCAATTGCTAGCCACCCTAAGGTAACCTTTACCAATCAGATCCCGTTTTTAAGTGCAATTGACAATCCAAGGAGTTACCGTGGCCGTTAAGAAGACCGCAAAGAAATCAGCTAAGAAATCACCAGCAAAAAAATCTGCAGCTAAAAAATCAACTGCAAAAAAGAAGGTTGCGAAGAAGTCTGTTGCTAAAAGAAGCGCAGTAAAGAAGACGGCAAAAAAAGCCGCAAAAAAAGCAACCAAGAAAGCACCAGCTAAGCGCACAGCCAAGAAGTCGGCCGCTAGAAAAAGTGCAAGTAGATATTCAGTTCCACCAGTACCAATTTCATCAGCTAGAACTGCGCCTCGTGTAGATGCTCCTGCAGCACCAATTTCTACGAAGCCGGTTGCAAAGCCAAAGCAGTCAACATCTGCAAATACAGTCTGGATTGTTGTAATTGGAATCGTTGCACTTGCTGCAATTGTTTGGGCTAATTCTTCAAGTTCTGACAATGATGCCGCACCAACACCAACAGAGTCAGCAATGCCAACCGAGTCAGCGATGCCAACTGAATCAGCAACGCCTACTCCAACAGAATCAAATGGAAACGCTGTTAGTGCAGTTGAAGCACCAACAAAGTTTGTTGCACTCAAGAGTGATACTGGATTAAAACTACGTTGGGTTGCTCCAATGGCAGTTGACGGCCTAACAGGATTTAAGGTTGAAACTCGCGCAAATGGAACAGGAGATTGGTCAGCTATTGCAGAAGTTCCTGCTGATCAATTAACCCAGGATGTAACTAAATCAGGCGATACAGGATGGACACAGTTCCGTGTTTCATCTGTTTACTCTGATGGACAGGTTGCCTCAGCAACGGTCTTTGGAATTCCTGGAGAGTTCAAGTAAAGCTTTCGAAGAAAAAATCTCCTACCTAAGGGTGGGAGATTTTTTTTGCAACAAGACAATTTCAAAGTAACGTTGAAATTGCATCAACATATGCTCGTACACCGGCGGGAACTAAATGAACACCATCAGGTGCAAAGTACTCTGGGTGTTCTGCCGAGATGCTTGCCCAATCGACTAAGTTCGCAGAATAGAGATCTGCATATTTCTTAATAAGTGCATTGTTATCTTCTAACCAAGCTCGTGGAACCGCGGCATTAACAACAATAATTCTGGGTTGATCTGCCAATTCTTGAAAGATCAATGAGACCTGTTCTTCAGTGAGCTTATTGTTATTTCCCAGATTAAAGATCACTGTTGCATCAGACATTTTCTCTTTATCTCGTCTAATCTCTTCTAGAAGCTCTGATGCTTGACGTCCAACACGCGCATTAATCAAACCGATATTCTCAACTAAATCAAGCTCAGATCGTATTCCAAGAATGACTGAATCTCCTGTTACCCATAATCCGCCTTCATCTAGTGTTGGGGGAATAAATGGCTGTTCAATCTGTTTCTTTATTTCATTTAACTGGGCATCACCTGTTGCAATTGCTCGGACTGCAACTGTTGAGCTGGAAGCTGCGATGAAAACTACGATAAGCAGGACTGTGATTTTCTGCCGAATTTGTACTCGTTTTGTTCGGTATTTCATTCCTTTAAACCAGTAATCAATTAGGCCAGTTCGAACAGGTAGTTCAACTAGACGCAGTGAAATATCTGCCAATGCAAAGACCAGCAGGACTCTGAGTGCATAAAGCGCCCAAGTAGAACCTTCCAAGTCATACTCTGGTCGAGTGATTTGAAAAATTACCCAGTGCCATAAGTAAATTGCATATGAGCGCTCACCGATCCAAATAAAGGGCTTGCTACTCAAAATCGGTGCAAATCGTGAGGCGGGATGGACTATTGAAATGAGAATTGCCACCCCAAAAATACCTGCTAGAGGAAATGCTATTTTGTACAAAGTTGGATCCGAGGCATCTATAAAGAGAAATGCAGCGATTATTCCAAGAAAGCCGAAAACTCCAATTCCATCGATGAAATCTTGAGCTCGCCTCGAGACAGTCTCTTGCAAGTTTTGAGGGATCCAACTAACTGCAAGTGCGGCACCAAGAAATAAACCAATACTGTGGGTATCTGTTCCAAAGTAAACATGACTTACTTTTGATGCATCAGAACCATCGACTTGCAGTGAGACTATTAGAAGAGTTATACCTGAGGTAATAGCAATTAATAGTGCGGCAAAGGGGATTCTTTTCTTTCCAAAGTAACGTAAAACCAAAAGCAAAATAAGGGGCCAGACTATATAAAACTGTGCCTCAACTCCCAATGACCAGGTGTGCTGCAAAAGCGCAGGTCTACCAATTGATTCGAAGTAATCTGTTTCACGAAAAATTAACCACCAGTTCATGGCTCCAAAAATTGCAAATGGAGCATCGCCCAAGAATCTGCGCATCGTATCTGGGGCCCAAAAACCTACGATAATTGTTGTTACAAAAATCATGAAAAGAAGTGGTGGGAGCAGTCTTCGAAAGCGCGCTGCATAAAATGCGCGAAGATCTAGTCCACCACTTCGCTGTATTGAATCTAGAAGTAGTCGAGTAATGACATAGCCTGAGATAACAAAGAAAAGATCTACACCCAAAAATCCACCAGGGATCCAAGAAAAATCTAGGTGGTAGAGAATTACAGCGATAACTGCAACTGCACGTAATCCATCTATCGCTGGGACATGTCGAATTCCCCGAGTGATAGACATAATTTCAGTAATACTAGAAATGAACGCTCAGATTATTTCTTTGCAGTCTTCTTTTTTGAACCCTGACTAGCAGATTTCTTGGCAGTTTTTTTAGATGATCCTCGCGGAGCGGCTAATGCTGATTGTGTTCGCTGGCTAGAAACTCTTAAGGGACCTGAATCAATGAGTGTGTCATTGGGATTGAGATTTTCTAAGATACTTTTTTGTAGCTCTTCCAATTTTTGAAAGGCACCATCTAGTCGATTTCGAGATTGTTGGATCGAAGACTCTGCTGAATCTAGCGCTTGCTTTTGAATTCGGTACAAGCGCTCTGCTTCACCAATTGCCCCATTTAGCCATTGGCGATAGTTGGTAATCTCTCCAGTGGCAGTTGAGATGATTCGCTCACCTTCGCGCTTTGCAGCATAGGTTAGAGCTGTGACTTCACGCTTACTTTTTTCTAGAAGGTCCTCTGCCTCAGTCTCTGCTTCTGCAAGCTTTTCTTCTGCTTCTGCTTCTGCTGTCTGAATGTATTTTCTGCCCCGTGATTCGGCGCTGCTGAGAATTGATCGAGCCTTTAAATCTGCAGCGGCCAGTTCTTCTTTTGTTGCACGCGTGGTTTCAGCAATTAATCGTGTTGCAGCAGCCTGGGCTTTACTCTCACGAGCTTGGGCAGACTTAATCATTGACATGGCAGTCTCTGTTGCAAGAATTTCAAACTCTTCACGCGTCAGGCCAGTGATATCACGGCGAGATTTCAAATCTGCAATTTGTGCTTCAAGTTCTCGAATGCGATCTATCGAAGATGTGGAAGGAGTATTTGAATTGTTATCGTCACCTGTAAAACCAACCCAGCCGAGGAAATTCTTCTTTTCTGCCATCTTTTGACCCCATTACTCAATGATTTAGAGCCCTAGGTTAGGGCACCACCCTAGTTACTGTAAATCGCTACTGAAATGGCTACGTACTGAGAGATCCATGCGGCAAGCACGAAAACGTGAAAAAGTTCATGAAATCCGAAGTATTTTGCACTGCGCCCAGGGCGCTTGAGCGCGTAAAAAATCGCACCAACTGTATAAAAGAGTCCACCGATGAGAATAGGAAGTAACACCCATAAACCACCCTCTCGGTAGAGCGCCGGGGTATATGCCACAGCGACCCAACCCAGAAGTAAGTAATTGCCAACATAAAGCCAGCGAGGTGCATTAATCCAAAAAACCCGTAGCCCTACGCCAAATAACGCACCTAGCCAAACGATCAAGAGCAGAATGTTTCTTTCGCGACCTTCTAGAAGGGCAACAGCAAATGGAGTGTAGGTACCTGCAATAAGCAGATTGATGTTTGCATGATCCCAACGGCGCCACATCATTTTCTTTGTGGGAACCCAAGGGACGCGGTGATAGATGGCAGAAACACTAAAGAGCATGATGGCTGTAGCTGCATATATCGATACGGCAAACCTAAGTGATTCATTACTTAAAACAAACAAGACAAGCGATGCAATGATTACGATCGGTGTTGCTCCCAAGTGAAACCAACCACGAAGCTTTGGCACAACCACTTGATTCATCTACTAACCATACGGGCTTAGTAAGCGGCCAGCGCATGCGATCTGCATTTTCTGTGGCGCCAGAGGTGATCACCGGGAGGGTGAATCTGGGGTGAGGCTACTGACAGGTAACCCAGTTTAGGCTGGAATTGAGAGAGGCCACTGGAAAAATCATCACAAAAGTGAGAATTTCATGAGGTCTTTTCCCTCAAATTGATGCATACTTTTATACGTCGTTGATCGAAGGGGCTCCTCGAGGACTCCTTATGGGCAATGGTTTCATGGGTCGAATGACCTGTGAATATGATCCTCATGGAGGAATAAATAGATGTTTATTCAACTAGATAGCAACCAATGGAACCTCGTTTACAACGTGTTTTCACTTGGTTTGATCTCTATGCTCGCAACTACTGTTTACACATTAGTTTCTCAGCCAAGAGTTCTAGCAAAGTACCGCACAGCACTTGTAATGTCATCAATGGTTACATTTATCGCTGGCTACCACTACCTACGCATCTTTGATTCATTCAAGCATGCATCAGAGGGTGGAAAAGTTCTTCTTGATGGTTCACAGGATGCATTCAACGAGGCATACCGCTACGTTGACTGGCTATTAACTGTGCCTCTACTACTTGTAGAAGTTATTGCAGTTCTAGCTCTCGCTAAGGAAGTTTCACGTTCACTAATCATGCGCCTTGTTCCAGCATCAGCTGCAATGATCGCACTTGGATACCCAGGTGAAATCTCAAGCGATCAGAACACACAGGTTCTATACGGTGTACTTTCAACACTTCCATTCATCTACATCCTCTACGTACTATTCGTAGAGCTTGGTAAGTCACTCGATCGTCAGCCAGCTGGCGTTGCAGAGACAATTGGTCGCCTACGTTTGCTATTAATCGCAACATGGGGCGTTTACCCAATCGCTTACATCTTCAACATCGTTGGTGACGCAACAGCATCATCATTCGTAACTGTTCAAGTTGGATACACAATCGCTGACATCTTGGCTAAGTGCGTATTCGGTCTGACAATTCTGAAGATTGCAAAGATGAAGTCAGTTGCAGAAGGAATGAAGGACGATCACTAATCATTGATTAGAGATATTTCTTTATAAATATCCTTAAAACAGGGGTGTCGCGAAAGCGGCACCCCTGTTTGCATTCTTAGACTAAATACATGGATAAAAACTGGATCAATAACTATCGACTAGGTAGCTACACGCTCTTTGCCTGTGGTCTCATCAATTTACGCTACCAATGGGGAGAGCCAGATGTGCTGGCTAGAAGTGCAATGATTTTTGTGCCAGGCGCGATTTTCTTGGCGGCAACATTTGTTCCCGCAGCACTCAAGGTTCTTGCAAGGCGCGAAGTTAAGGCCCTATCTGTCGTAATAGGAATCTTGCTGATCGCTTACGCCTTTAGTAATTAGAAATGCGCAACTAGCTATGCGCAATTAGATCACCTGTAAATGTGCTTCTGGCCCGGCTGCAAACTTTCGCAACCGGACCAGATGGCCTTTTCTACAACTAATTGATATTGATTACTTAGCAGCTGCAAAACCTATTTCAAGGTCTGCCTTGAGATCGTCAATGTTTTCTAACCCTAGACTCAATCGCACAAGACCAGGTGTCACGCCCGCAGCCAACTGCTCTTCACCTGAAAGTTGTGAGTGAGTAGTTGTTGCCGGATGAATAACTAACGAACGAACATCGCCGATGTTGGCTACGTGTGAGAATAGTTTGAGGGATTCCACAAATTTTCTACCAGCTTCGACTCCACCTTTAAGTTCGAAAGAAAGCACAGCGCCAGGTCCTTTTGGTGAATACTTCTTAGCCAACCCATTCCAAGGTGATGAAGCAAGTGCTGCATAGTTCACTTTCTCAACACTTGGATGTGCTTCTAACCAGGTCGCAACAGCTTTTGCATTCTCAACGTGGCGATCAATGCGAAGACTTAAAGTCTCTAAGCCTTGCGCAAGAAGCCATGCATTAAATGGTGCAACTGCCGCACCAATATCGCGAAGCAACTGCAAGCGAATCTTAAATATGTAAGAAAGATTTGCACCAAATGCAGAGCCAACACCTAAGGCTTGCGAGTAGACAATTCCGTTATAACTTGGATCTGGCTGATTAAAGCCCTTGTATTTGTCAGGATACTTTGCATAATCAAAAGATCCTGCATCAACAATGGCTCCAACAACAGCGTTTCCATGACCTGACAAGAACTTAGTGGCAGAGTGGATGACTACATCTGCTCCAAACTCAATCGGCTTGATCAGGTAAGGCGTTGCAACTGTGTTATCAACAATCAGCGGCACGCCTATTTCGTGTGCGATGTCAGCAACTTTTTTGATGTCCAAGATCTCATTTTTTGGGTTAGCAATCGTTTCGCCAAAAAATGCCTTTGTATTTGGTTTAACGGCATCTCGCCAGGATTGTGGGTCAGCTGGGTCTTTAACGAATGTAACGTTAATTCCAAACTTTGGAAGTGTGTAGTGAAATAAATTGTATGTGCCACCGTAGAGGCTTGGGCTAGAGACAATATGGTCACCGGCTTCAGCAATATTCATAATTGCAAATGCTGTTGCTGCAGATCCTGAAGAAAGCAGAAGGGCTGCTACTCCACCTTCGAGTGCTGCAATTCTCTGTTCCACAGCATCTTGTGTTGGGTTCATGATGCGGGTGTAAATGTTTCCGAGTTCTGCTAACGAAAACAAATCAGCTGCATGTTTTGTATCTCTAAATTGATAGGCCGTGGTTTGATACAAAGGAAGTGCGCGCGCACCAGTTGTTGGATCGGGTGCTTGCCCCGCATGAATTTGAAGCGTTTCAAATGACCAGTTGTTTGACATTATTTCTCTCCATCGCAGTAGGTGTCAGGAGATTGCAAACGATGGTATGTAATTATCTAAGTCACTCAAACGTGTTACTTAAATCGGTGATACCGCGCTTATCAGTTTCCTGACCAGTTCGTCACCCGGAGCACCCCACCGCGTTGGAGGGTTGCCGCCTACTAAGCCGGGGCTAAAACGTAGGACTCGTGAACAGGAAAATCATAACCCCATAGATCGCAAATGAAAAGTCGAACGTAAGATTTTGTGGGATGCGGTGCCGCGGCTGTTATTTGGGCACGATTGGAAGAGTCATTCAGGCCACATGAAGCCAACTTGCAACTAACTTGCAGGTACTTAGCTACCGCGCGCAGCCCTTAGCCAGTTATTTCCTAAAGGTTAAGTCGGCTCTCTTCATTTCTGTGACAAGAGTTCGCACAGCGTTTGGTCCCATGCCATGCAGTTCCTTGAGAGCTGCAAGTGAGTACTTCCGTAAATCACTTAACTCAAAAAGCCCCTCATCGACGAGTGCTCTCCGCGCAGGAGCACTAAGGCCAATCTCTTTCCATGCTTGATCAAGAGATTCGTAACGCTCTAATTCGCTGGTGTTATTACTACTTGCTATCTGAGTTGATGCTCTCTTTAATTCACGATTAGCTGCAGCAATCCGCTTAGCTTCGGCCGCCAGTTTTTTTACCTTGGCGGGAGATTTTTTTGCCATGTGCCTATCTACTTTCTTTTCAACACATCATTTATCACTTGGTGAATATTTCTTGGATAAACCTTTATTACTACTTCCAAATCGAATAACTCTTATAACCCGTTACGAAGTTCTTTATTGATTCAAATGTATCGTGTGCGGGAGGCGGGACTTGAACCCGCACGTCCGAAGACACAGGTTCCTAAGACCTGCGTGTCTGCCATTTCACCACTCCCGCAAACCCATAACAGTGCCGTGGCACCACTATGGATAGGAAGCAAGATTAGAGGTAAGTTATGCGTGTTGCCAAAACGGCCCATAAATCGAAAGGTTTGCCCTCATGACATTGAAACCAACACCAGCAGATAAGTTCACCTTCGGACTTTGGACTGTCGGTTGGCAGGCACGCGACCCTTTCGGAGATGCAACCAGAGATCCATTAGACCCAGTTCGAACTGTCAATGAACTGGCTGAACGAGGTGCCTACGGTGTGACATTTCATGATGATGATTTGATTCCTTTCGGAAGTGATGACAGTGCCCGTCGTACACATATTGATCGTTTTAAGAAAGCACTGGCTGACACAGGGATGAAAGTTCCTATGGCCACTACAAATCTATTTACACATCCTGTTTTCAAAGACGGCGCCTTTACATCTAACGACAAAGACATTCGTCGCTATGCAATTCGAAAAGTGATGACAAATATTGAACTCGCAGTTGAACTTGGCGCAACAACATATGTATGTTGGGGAGGACGCGAAGGAGCAGAATCTGATGGCGCTAAAGATGCATACGTTGCTTTAGATCGCTTCAGAGAGGCGTTTAATACTCTTGGTGAGTTTGTTACCGATAATGGATACGACATCAAATTTGCAATTGAACCAAAGCCAAATGAGCCACGCGGAGATATTTTCTTACCAACGATTGGTCATGCACTTGCTTTTATTAACTCACTAGATCGCCCAGAATTAGTAGGGTTAAATCCAGAAGTTGGCCACGAACAAATGGCAGGGCTCAACTTCGTTCACGGAATTGCTCAGGCACTTTGGCATAAAAAGCTTTTCCACATCGACCTAAATGGTCAACATGGTCCAAAGTTTGATCAAGATTTGGTCTTTGGACATGGAGATCTAAAGTCTGCATTTTTCTTAGTTGATCTTTTGGAACGTTATAACTACTCCGGTCCAAAGCACTTTGACTACAAGCCTGCACGTACCGAAAACGATAAAGGCGTATGGGAGTCTGCAACTGCAAACATGAGAACCTACCTAGCACTTAAAGAGCGAGCAGCAGCATTTAGAAGTGATTCACGTGTTATTGCGGCAATGAAAGAGTCGAACATTCCTGGACTTACAGAGCCAACTCTTGCTAAAGGTGAAACATGGAAAGACCTTGCAAAAGATGTCTTTGATGTGGAGGCAGCTGGAAAACGCGGATATGGATATGAATCAGTTGATCAATTAGCACTTGAGCACTTAATGGGGCTGAAGTAGCGCTAAGGAGTTAAATTACCCCTGCGCGAAATCGCATCAACACCTGCAGAAACCAAAAGCACTAACCCTGTAACGATGAACTTGATACCTGCTGCGTAGCCAAGTAAGCCCATTCCATTATCGATAACTGCAACGACTAAGCCGCCAAGAATCGCATCTCTGACTTTTCCTTTTCCGCCAAATAGTGAAGTTCCACCAATTACTGCAGCGCCAACTGCATATAACAAGGTTGAACTTCCACCAGTTGTAGGCGAAATCGAGTTTTGGCGAGAGGCAAAGATCATTCCTGCTATCGCTGCAAAGCCAGAACAGATCATGAAAGCTGTAATTCGAATTCTTTTTACGTTTATACCTGCTCGTCGAGCTGCTTCGGCATTTCCACCTACGGCATAGATATGGCGTCCAAAAGCAGTGCGCCCCAAAACAAAAGTTCCGACCACTAAAAGCAACAGGATTACTGGCACAACATAAGGAATGCCCTTTAGGCTCACTAGATCTGGATTATTACTGCGTTCCAAGTTGAGAGCAAAAACTGCTAGACCAGTCAAGGTAAGTAATGCAGCAGTTTTAATGATCCAAAGCTTTTTTAACTCTGTTTTTAATCCAGCGTTACGCCGAGAGTTCATTGAACTTAAGCCCACTAAAACGTAAGCAACTGCAATCACAATGAAAAATACCCAGCTACCGATTGGAGAAATGTTTGAGTTCTGTACGGCAAGGATCGTTTCGTCTTCAACGCGGATGGTTCCACCCTCGCCTGCTAAAAGTAAAAGTATTCCTTGAAAGGCTAGAAATGCTGCCAACGTAACAACGAAAGAGGGAATGCCTAGTCGAGCAACCAATGTGCCCAAGAAAAACCCGAGAAGTACTCCAACTGCAATGCTAGCAAGCAGCGCGACATACCAAGGCTGACCTTCATTGGTAATAAGAATTACCAGAACCGCTCCAGATACACCGGCGGTGTATCCAGCAGAAAGGTCAATTTCACCTAGAAGCAAGACAAAAACTAATCCCATTGCAATAACTATTACTGCAGCGGCTTGTGTAATTAGATTTGCAAAATTGCCTGGAGTCAAGAAAACATTAGACATTGAACCAAAGACGATGCAGAGAACCACTAGGCCTAAAACAGCTGGTAGCGAGCCAATATCACCCGCTTTTACACGAGACCAGTAATCCTTCATCGCACCTTTAAGGGTTGAAACTTCGGCCTCATTAACGATGCTCATTTATCTGCTCCTGTCTTTGAAGTGGGAGATTGAACTCCTGCAGACTTGCCAGTTGTTATTAACTCCACTACTTGACGGGGTTCTACGTCTTTCTTATCAACTTGAGCAGCTAATTTTCCGAGATAAAGAGCTGCAATGTTATCTGCAACTTCAAATACATCATTTAAATTATGGCTAATCAGTACAACTGCAAGGCCGTTATCGGCCAATCGACGGACAAGGTTTAGTACTTGCTCTGTTTGTGCAACACCTAAAGCTGCAGTCGGTTCATCCAAGATCACTACCTTGCTATTCCAAAGAACTGCACGGGCAATTGCAACAGTCTGTCGCTGCCCACCAGAGAGTGAAGCAACAGTCTGTCGAATTGACTTAACAGTTCGAACGCTCAAACCATCCAAAGTTTTGCGCGCTAAAGCCTCCATTGAAGATTCATTAAGGACTGGCCCACGCTTTTGTTCACGACCTAAAAACATATTGTGCACAATGTCTAAATTGTCACAGAGTGCTAAATCCTGATAAACGATTTCAATTCCAAGTGTCGTTGCGTCTCGAGGTCCACTTATTGTGACCTTGGAGCCCTCAAAGAAAAAATCTCCTGCTTCAGGGTTATAGATACCCGCAATGCACTTAATCAACGTGCTTTTACCAGCGCCGTTATCTCCTACGAGAGCAGTGACCTTTCCTGCATACACATCGAGATCAACATCCTTTAGGACATGGACTGGTCCAAAAGATTTATTAACTCCACGTAAAGACAGAACTGCTGTTGTCATAGTCTCCCAGTTTCTTCATATTGAAAATTTCTATGGTGTACATCTTATTATTTCTTTGCCAACTTGTTAAGAGAACTCTGAAAGCCACTTGCAAAACATCTTTGGTTCTTAACTTCACACGAACTTCACACTTTGATAGTTAAAGCAGGTGCGGCCCGGGGAAAACCCCGAGCCGCACCTTACTTTTTACTACAAGCTCTTAGAGCTTAGCTTTTGGGAAATTAGATTCCGTTAGCTACGCAGAGCTCTTCGATTCCTTCGCAAACTGCTTCGCGAGTCTGGAATCCATCAGCAATAACGTCCTTGACGTTTGCCTTTGTAATTCCAACTGGTACCAAGAGAACTGATGGAACATCTGTAGTTCCATTGTTAACTGATCCAGTAGCAGTAGTTGCTTCTTCGCCACGTAGAAGTGCGATTGCAAGCTCTGCTGTTGCTTCTGCTTCAGCCTTGATTGCCTTGTAGACAGTGTTTGAAAGATCTCCTGTAAGGATTGCGCGCAATCCTTCAGCTGTTGCATCTTGACCAGATACACAGACCTTACCGTTTAGCTTGTTCTTCTTAAGAACAGCTACAGCTGCAAGTCCAAGACCTTCGTTAGCTGAAACCACTGCGTCAAGCTTTCCGCCTGCCTTAGTTAGTTGCTGTTCGAAAATTACTCCACCCTTTGCGTTGTCCCAATCTGGAACAGCTTGGTCATCAACGAGTGTGTATGCCTTTGAATCAATCAAAGGACGTAGAACTGAATCGTATCCAGCCTTGAATAGTGTTGCGTTGTTATCTGTTGGTGAACCGTTTAGGTAAACGATACGAGCCTTTGACTTACCAGCTGCATCAAGACATGACTTGATACCTTCGCCCTGTAGACGACCAACAGCCTCGTTATCAAATGATACGTAGTATGAAGCTGAACCATTAAGTGTTAGACGATCGTAATCGATTGTCTTTACACCTTGGGCCGCAGCCTTGTCCTGAACAGCCTTAGCTGAATCTGAATCTAGGTTTACAAGGATTAGAACCTTTGCGCCAGCAGTTAACATCTGGTCAGCAATTGTTGCGAATTGTTCCTTGTCTCCGTTTGCGTTTTGGATATCAACTTCTACACCGGCTGCATCAAATGCTGCCTGTAGGAATCCGCGGTCAGCAGTTTCCCAGCGGTTTGAAGAAGCTGCATCAGGCAGAATTACACCAACGAAACCGTCAGCTGAACTATCTGATGAACTTGAGCAACCTGTTAGAACGATTGCGAACGCTGACATAGCAGCGACAATCGCGAGGCGACGCTTTTTCATTTAGTAGACCTTTCGAAAGGGGATGTGCCCTTGGCGGTTTTCGCCTTGTTGAGTTGGCACAACGTAGGGTAGAAAATAGCCGATAAAGGCAAAAAGGTCACTAGCAGTTCTCAGAATCTGAGCGCGGGATCTAACGATTTGATAACACCCAAGCCTGCTCGCGCTAACCTATGAGTATGCCTTCACAGATCGAGCAGCTCGAGGCCACAATCAGGGAGGCAATTTCTCGGGCAATCCAGGCAAATTCTCTTTCCGGGGCAGTCCCAGACTCCATCAAGTTGGAACGGCCTAAAGATAGAAGCCACGGCGACTATGCAACGTCGATCGCCCTTCAAATTTCAAAGCCTATGGGGAAGAACCCACGAGAGGTTGCTCAAGTAATTGCCGACCAGTTAACTGGAAATAAATCCATCAATAAAGTTGAAATAGCCGGGCCCGGATTTATTAACATAACTTTAAATCGCGCAAGTCAAGCTCAATTAGTAGAAACAATTGTTGCAGCAAAAGATGCCTATGGACTTGGTAAATCGCTTTCAGGAATAAAGATAAATCTAGAGTTCATTAGTGCAAACCCAACTGGTCCTTTGCATCTTGGACACACTCGTTGGGCAGCAGTTGGCGATGCACTCGGTCGAGTTCTTACTGCAGCAGGTGCTCAAGTAACTAGAGAGTTTTACATTAATGATCGCGGCAATCAGATGGATTTATTTGGCCAATCCGTAGAAGCTGCGGCATTAGGCCAACCGGTTCCTGAAAACGGCTATCAAGGTGATTATATAAAAGATTTAGCGACAGAAGTCGTAAAGGAAAATGCTGGAATAAAAGAGCTTGCACCTGCCAATAGAACAGAGGCTTTTCGTGAAGCGGCATACAAAGTTCAACTCAAGGATCAGCAAAGAGTTCTCGAAGTTTTCAATACCCACTTTGATGTCTGGTTTTCTGAGCGTTCCTTGCATGATCAAGGCGCCGTGGAACATGGAGTTGAAAAACTTCGTAAGCAAGGTCATGTATTCGAAAGTGAAGGAGCAACGTGGCTTCGTACGACAGATTTTGGTGATGACAAAGATCGAGTAATAACAAAAGCAAACGGTGAATTAACCTATTTTGCTTCAGATACTGCCTATTACATTAATAAGCGCGAACGTGGATTTGATATCTGTATTTACATGCTTGGGGCAGATCATCATGGCTATATCAATCGTCTTCGGGCTACAGCAGCATGTGCTGGCGATAATCCCGATTACAACATTGATGTGTTAATTGGCCAACTTGTAAAAATCATGGAGGGTGGCCAAGAAGTAAAGCTCTCTAAACGGGCCGGGACAATTATTACTTTAGAAGAGTTGGTAGAAAAAGTTGGGGTCGATGCTGCGCGATATACCTTGATTAGATATCCAGTTGATACACCAATGGTGATGGATATTGATGTTCTAAAGCGAAATACAAATGAAAATCCGGTCTACTACGTTCAGTATGCACATGCGCGCATTGCTGCCGTTCTTCGCAATGCAGTCGAACTTGGAGCTTCGTTAGAGCTTAAGGATTTTGATCCAAGCCAGTTGACTCATGATCGCGAAAATGAACTACTTGGCGCCCTAGCCGAGTTCCCACGAGTAATTGAATCAGCAGCCGAGCTGCGCGAGCCCCATCGAGTTGCTCGCTATTTAGAAGAGTTAGCCGGTACGTATCACGGTTTTTACAATGATTGCCGAGTACTTCCGATGGGAGAAGAGAAATTAACTGCAATACACACCGCTCGTCTATTACTGTGTACTGCTACTAAGCAAGTGTTAAAAAATGGATTAGATCTTTTAGGCGTTAGCGCACCGGAGAGGATGTAAATAATGTGGTCATCCTCAGTTAAAGCAGGCGAGCAACTTTCTATCTCTGGAATATCTGCAAAAGAGTTGGCACAAGAATTCGGTACTCCTGCATTTTTTATTGATGAGTCAGATTTTCGCAGCCGCGCTTTAGCGTGGAACACCGCACTGACTCAATCTTTTGGATCACATGCGGGAATCGTTTATTACGCAGCAAAAGCTTTTATCTGCACAGAGGTTGGCCGTTGGATTAAAGATACCGGAATTGGAATTGATGTATGCACAGGAGGCGAACTTGCTGTTGCCCTGGCTGCTGGCATAGATCCTGCAAAGATAGAACTTCACGGAAACAATAAATCTGTAGATGAGATTCAAAGAGCAGTCGACGCGGGAGTAGGCATAATCGTTCTGGACTCACTGTATGAAATTGAACGAGTTGCTGCCGCTGCTTTGAAAACTGGAAAAATTCAGAAAGTATTATTGAGAATTACTCCAGGAATAGATACTCACACACATCAATCCATTGCAACGGCACATGAAGATGTAAAGTTTGGATTTTCCATTGCAAGCGGTGCTGCATGGACAGCAATTGAAGAAGTTCGCAAGCGTTCCAGCTTGGAGCTTCGTGGATTTCACGCACATATTGGATCTCAAGTTTTTGGCTACGAAACATTTCAACTTGCTGCCGAGCGTTTAATTGGCCTTCTTGCGCAGTATCGCGACGAGTTTAAATCAGAGCTTCCAGAGTTAGATCTAGGTGGCGGATATGCAATTGCCTACCTTCCTAGTGAAATAACAGTTGATCCATCGCAGGCATTACAGGCACTTGCATCGGCTGTTAAGAAAAACTGCGAATCACATAATCTTGCGGTCCCAAAGATTTCAATTGAGCCAGGGCGTTCAATTGTTGGACCATCGATGTTTACCCTTTATGAAGTTGGCACTGTTAAGGATGTAACCCTTGAAGATGGATTACACAGAAACTACATCTCTATTGATGGAGGAATGAGTGACAACATACGTCCATCTCTCTACGGTGCTAAATACTCAACGGTATTAGCAAATCGAACAAGCACTGCACCAAGTATTTCCTCTCGATTAGTTGGTAAGCATTGCGAGACCGGAGACATTCTGATTCGAGAGATTGATTTACCAAGTGATATTGCACCTGGAGATTTGTTGGCAGTTCCTGCAACGGGTGCATATGGACGAAGCCTGGCCAACAATTACAACCATGTTCCAAGACCGCCTGTAATTGCAGTAAAAGATGGAAAAGCGCGTGTAATTGTCCGCCGAGAAACCGAGGCTGACTTACTTGGCCTAGATATTTAACGCCGTACTACCCATCTGTGAAAGAATAGGCCCATGAATTCGGGCGTTAAAACAATCTCAATAGGAATGCTTGGCTGCGGAGTTGTTGGCAGCCAAGTCGCTCGCTTGCTCCAAGATGACCAGCAGGAACTTTCGGAGCGCTCTGGAGCACACCTTGTATTAAGCAAAGTTGGAGTTCGAAAAGCCGGTGCGCGCCCAGGAGTAGATGCATCTTTAATTACTACAGATTTAAAATCGATTGTTAATGATCCTACAATAAATATTGTTATTGAAGTAATGGGTGGCATCGAGCCTGCTCGTACTTTAATTTTAGAAGCGATCAAGAACAAGAAATCAGTTATCACTGCCAATAAAGCATTACTTGCAACTCACGGGCATGAACTTTTTAATGCTGCAGATGAAGCAAAAGTAGATCTTTACTATGAAGCAGCAGTAGCTGGTGCGATTCCAATTATCCGCTCGATGCGTGAATCTTTAGCTGGTGACCAGATCACTCGAGTTATGGGAATCGTAAATGGAACAACTAATTATATTCTGACAAAGATGCACGAAGAAGGCCGCGCCTTTAACGATGTGTTAAAGGAAGCGCAGGCTTTAGGTTATGCAGAAAGCGATCCAACTGCAGATATCGAAGGCCACGATGCTGCGGCAAAAGCAGCCCTTCTAGCAAGTCTTGCCTTTCATAGCACTGTGACAATTGATGAGGTTTATACTGAGGGTATCTCGAAGATATCTAGCGAAGATGTTGCAGCAGCAAAATCTATGAACAGCGTCATTAAGCTGCTTGCCATTGCGGAGTTAACAGTTAAAGATGAGATATCTGTTCGCGTACATCCAGTGATCTTGCCGGTCTCTCATCCACTTGCATCAGTTCGAAATGCTTTTAATGCGGTCTATGTTGAATCTGAATCTGCTGGTCAATTAATGTTCTATGGCCGCGGAGCTGGTGGAGCACCAACAGCATCGGCAATATTGGGTGATTTAGTTGCAGTGACTCGACATGCTGCCTACTCAACTGTGGGATATGGCGAATCAGATTATGCAGATTTAGATATTGCTCCAATTGGTGCAGTTAAGTCACAGTTTTTTGTACGTCTCCATGTTGCCGATAAGTCTGGTGTTTTGGCTGCTATCGCTTCAACTTTTTCTTCAGAAAACGTATCTATCCAAACAGTTAGACAAGCTGGTCTTGGTGAGGATGCAGAACTTATTGTTGTGACACACGCTGCATCAGAAGATGCCTTGGATGCTTGTGTTCAAAGCTTGCGCAAACTAGAGATTGTTCGAAAAGTTGAAAGTGTTATTCGTGTAGAGGGAGCACCTGCCTAATGGGTTTATTTAAAAAACAGGGTGCCCATCAATGGCGTGGTGTTATTGAAGAGTATCGACACAGACTTCCAGTCAGTGCAAATACTCCGATCATCTCTTTGCGAGAAGGCGGAACACCACTGATCTATGCATGCAATTTGTCAGACATTCTTGGAAATGATGTTTGGATAAAGTACGAAGGATTAAATCCAACAGGCTCATTCAAAGATCGCGGAATGACAATGGCGATTTCAAAGGCAGCAGAAGATGGCGCGAAGGCTGTTATCTGTGCATCAACTGGAAACACTTCAGCCTCTGCCGCTGCATATGCTGTCAAAGCCGGGATGCGCCCAGCCGTTTTAATTCCAAAGGGAAAAATTGCAATGGGTAAGTTGGCCCAGGCTGTTATTCATGATTCAACAATTTTGCAGGTTAATGGCAATTTTGATGACTGTCTGACTCTTGCAAAAGAGCTTTCTGAAAACTATCCAGTTGCTCTAGTTAACTCTGTTAATCCTTATCGAATTGAAGGACAAAAGACAGCTAGCTTTGAAGTTGTAGATCTTTTGGGTGATGCACCAGATATTCATGCAATGCCTGTGGGAAATGCAGGAAATATCACTGCATATTGGAAGGGTTACAAGGAGTATTACAAAGACAATATGTCTAAGAAACTACCAATGATGTATGGCTTTCAAGCAGCCGGAGCGGCGCCGATAGTTAAGGGAAAGATTGTCAAAAATCCAGAAACAATTGCTACAGCTATCCGTATCGGAAATCCTGCTTCCTGGCAGCAAGCTGTTGAAGCTCGCGATAGTTCCGGTGGAGTAATTGATGCTGTAACTGATCGAGAAATTCTGGCTGCTTATCGCCTGATTGCTGCCAAAGAGGGAATTTTTGTTGAGCCGTCTTCTGCAGCGGGTCTTGCAGGACTTTTGAAGTATAAAAAGGGCGGGAAATTGCCTCAGGGAAAAACAATTGTTATCACTGTGACAGGTCATGGGCTTAAAGACATTCCATACGCACTTGATTCCGCAAAGAAGCCAGTCGTGGTTCCGGTAAATGCAAAGATTGCTGCTAAAGCATTAGGGCTTGCATAAAATGAAGCCAACTTTTAAAGCACAACCAATTCAAGTACAAGTTCCTGCTTCAAGTGCCAACTTAGGCCCTGGATTTGATTGCCTTGGGCTGGCTCTCAACATTTACGATCGATACATCGCACAAGTTATGGATGAACCTGGCTTTGATGTTGATGTAACTGGTGAAGGCGCCGAAAATGTGCCGACAAATGATAAAAACCTGGTTATCAAAGCCATGTATAAAGGTTTTGAATTTCTTGGAGGACGCCCTCGTGGAATTGCACTACGTCAGCTGAATGTAATTCCTCATGGACGTGGTCTTGGCTCTTCTGCAGCAGCAATAGTTGGCGGACTCTTTTTGGCGAGATCCTTAGTACTTGGTGGTCAAGAAAAGATGTCACTAGAAGCGATGTTAAGTATTGCAAATGAAATGGAAGGCCATCCAGACAATGTTTCAGCAGCGATTTTTGGAAACGCAAACATTGCTTGGCAAGAAAATCAACGTGGAGCTGTAATTGCGCAATCATTGAACATAGAAGTTGATCCAAGAATTAGTGCATTAGCTTTTGTTCCATCCACAGAATTTTCAACATCAAAAGCCAGAAAAATGCTTCCAGAGAGCATTCCTCATATCGATGCGGTTAAAAACTCAACAAATACTGCAGTGTTAGTACAAGCATTGCAAAGTCGACCAGATTTGTTGCTGGGTGCGACCCAGGATTATTTGCATCAAAGCTATCGACAAGAGGCAATGCCACATTCATATGCGCTGATGACAAAACTTCGAAGCGCTGGAGTTGCAGCATTTATCTCAGGGGCAGGTCCATCTGTTTTGGTGCTTCGCACAGGGGCCGATGATGAAGCGGCAGAACTAGAAAAAGCTGCAGGGGAGCGCTTCACCATGCGTACTTTGGGAATCTCTCGAACAGGGGTAGGAGTAATTGCCGGTTAATTTTGCGAATTACGGCTTCGCACTGCTAACCTTTACTCATCTGAACGGCTCATCTAGCAGCCAGTAACACATCAGATAATCACAGTAAAAAAATCCACGGCTCTCACAGTTTTAAATCCAATCGCTCTAAACCAGTCGGTGAAATCCAATCGGTCTAGAGGATTAGAGGAAAAACTAGAGCCAATAGCGAAAAGATACAGATGACAACAGAGATAGAACCAGTACGCTCAAACAGTCCAGAGCTTGCAGCAATGACCCTTCCTAAGTTGAAGACGGTCGCAACACA
This sequence comes from Actinomycetota bacterium, assembly GCA_009704505.1. Taxonomy (GTDB): domain Bacteria; phylum Actinomycetota; class Actinomycetes; order Nanopelagicales; family Nanopelagicaceae; genus Planktophila. The sequence continues at coordinate 30,435 of WLEB01000009.1, forward strand.
GTTAGGTGTTGAAGGCGCAGCAAAAATGAAAAAGGACGC